>JAFYNW010000378.1 GCA_017547995.1 Clostridia bacterium
ATGAAGTCCGATGGCACAGGCAAAAACGGCTGGAATTAAAATCAATATTTAAGGAGCAGAGAAATCTGCTCCTTTTTGTATATACGTATATATTATATAATGTAAGGAGTGTCTTTGCGCCATCCTGCTTCGTTTATTTATGTATATATATTATATAATGTAGGGACCTGCGTCCCCGACGCTCTGCTTGCAATTACACATATTATATAATGTAAGAAGGAGGATTCTCAGCTCTCCTTACATTATATAATATAGACAATATATAATATAGACAATACGCACAACAAAAGCCCTGGGAAATAAATTTCAAAAACTGCAAAAATAATACTTGAAATTTTTGAAAGTGTGTGGTATTATAGTAGAGCTGGCGTCAAGGAAACACAATTCCTAGTGGTCGGCGGTCAGGTCATTTACTACAAAATGTACCTTACGGCAAAAGTACACAAGGTGATCCCAAGCGGGAAATGACCCTTATGTACAAAATAACTAAAAAATCGCCGTAATTTTCTTCTCGTCATATGCAACAAAAATTGAGTGAAAAAATTGAAATATTTTCACAAAAAACTATTGACAAACGGAAGAAAATGTAGTATTATATAGTAGCGCTCGAGAGAGTGCGTAAAAAATGCGATGAAGTCGGAGATTGCTGCTCAGGCAGGTAACTTCGACAGAGTATGTCCGACAATCGGGCGGCTGGAAAATTGAACGCAAAGAGTACCTTATAAACACCTTGTGGAACTGATGACGTGTGTCCTTAAGCCACATAACTGAAAAGAGACCAACCTGCGTAATTTGAGAAAGCCGACAATATCAGTGCGATATTATGCGGCTTGATTTATGCCCAGACCGTGATACACACGGGCGCGTTGCAGATTTTCCGCCATGTATGGTGTCGCAAATAAATAAAAATGAACGAAATTATTATGGAGGAATACCATGGCAGATTCAAAGATCAGAATCAGACTCAAGGCTTATGATCATCAGGTTATCGATCAGGCTGCAGAAAAAATCGTAGAAACAGCTAAGCGCACAGGCGCAACAGTTTCCGGTCCAATCCCACTTCCTACAGAAAAGGAAATCATCACAATTCTCCGCGCTGTACACAAGTACAAGGACAGCCGTGAACAGTTCGAAAGAAGAACACACAAGAGACTCATCGATATCATCTCCCCATCCCAGAAGACAATCGAAGCTCTCACAAACCTCGAAATGCCAGCAGGCGTTGACATCGACATTAAGCTCTAATAAATAAGACGTTTATCTATACATTTCCAAATGTGTATTTAAATATAAACAACCAGGCCCGAAATACAGCGGGCGGGTCATGTTGGGGAAACCCAACCAATAACCTATAGGAGGAAATAAACAAAATGGAAAAAGCAATTATCGGCAAGAAAGTCGGTATGACTCAGATCTTCGATGAAGCTGGCAAGGTAATTCCAGTAACAGTTATCGAAGCAGGCCCATGTACAGTTGTTCAGAAGAAGACAGCTGACAAGGAAGGCTATGACGCAGTTCAGCTCGGTTTCATGGACCTCGCTGACAAGAAGGTAAACAAGCCAATGGCTGGCCACTTCAAGAAGGCTAACGTAGCAGCTAAGAAGTTCCTCAAGGAATTCAAGCTCGCAAACGCAGCTGAAATGAACGTTGGTGATATCATCCTCGCAGATGTATTCGCTAAGGGCGACAAGGTTGACGTAACAGGCACATCCAAGGGTAAGGGCTACGCTGGCGTTATCAAGCGCTGGAACGCTCACGAACAGGAAGCAACTCACGGTGTTGGCCCTGTTCACCGCTCTGTTGGTTCCATGGGTGCTAACACAGACCCATCCAGAGTTATGCCTGGTAAGAAGATGGCAGGTCACCTCGGTGCAGAACAGGTTACTGTTCAGAACCTCGACATCGCTTACGTAGACGCTAACGAAAACCTCATCGCTATCCGCGGTGCAGTTCCAGGTCCAAAGGGTTCTATCGTGTTCATCAAGAGCACAGTTAAGAACGCTTAATGACGCTAGAGAGGAGGAAATATAAAATGGCTAAAACTAATCTTTATGATATGAACGGCAAGGTAGTCGGCGAAATCGAACTTCTCGACAGCGTTTTCGGTATCGAACCTAACAAGGTTGTTATGCACGAAGCTGTTAAGAACCACCTCGTAAACAAGAGACAGGGTACACAGTCCACACTCACACGTGCTGAAGTACGTGGCGGTGGCCGTAAGCCTTGGAGACAGAAGGGCACAGGCCGTGCTCGTCAGGGTTCCATCCGCGCTCCACAGTGGACACACGGTGGTATCGCATTTGGTCCTAAGCCAAGACACTTCGAAAACAGCATGAACAAGAAGGCTAGACAGCTCGCTATCAAGTCTGCTCTCGCTGCTAAGTTCCAGGCTGGCAACATGATCGTTGTTGAAAACATCGAAATGAACGAAATCAAGACAAAGTCCTTCATTGGCTTCCTTAACAACATCAACGCTAACTGCAAGGCTCTTGTTATCACACCAGAAGTAAGAAAGAACGTTGTTCTCTCTGCTAGAAACATTCCAAACGTTACAACAACAATTTCCAGCATCATCTCCACATACGAAATCCTCAAGGCAGAAAAGCTCGTTGTTGATAAGGTAGCTGTTGAGAAGATCCAGGAGGTATACGCATAATGAAATCTGTTTACGATATCATCAGAAAGCCAATCATCACAGAAGAATCTATGATGGGCGTAGCTAACAAGGTATACGTTTTCGAAGTTGCTACAGACGCTGGCAAGATCGAAATCAAGAAGGCTATGGAAGAAATCTTCAAGGTAAAGGTTAAGTCCGTTAACACAATGAACGTTCGCGGCAAGAACAAGAGAATGGGCGTTCACATGGGCAAGACATCCGCTACTAAGAAGGCTATTATCACACTTACAGAAGACTCCAAGGAAATTGAACTCTTTGAGGGTATGTTCTAATCAATCCCTGACTTAAAGGGTTGGCGGTCTCAGATCGCCTGAAGGTATACTGCCTGAAAGACTGGCAGTGCAAAACACAAAGATAAGGAGAAAAAATTAAATGGCAATCAAGACATTTAAGCCGACTACAGCTTCTCGTCGTAACATGACAGTAACTGATTACTCGGTTTTGAGCCGCGTTAAGCCAGAAAAGTCCCTTCTTGAATCCAAGAAGAAGACAGCTGGTCGTAACAGCTACGGCAGAATTACAGTTCGTCACCACGGTGGCGGCAACAAGCAGAAGTACCGTATTATCGACTTCAAGCGCGATAAGATGGATATGGCTGCAACAGTTCTCACACTCGAATACGATCCAAACCGTTCCGCTCACATCGCTCTCGTTCAGTACGAAGACGGTGAAAAGCGTTACATCATCGCTCCAGTAGGCCTCGAAGTTGGCGCAAAGGTTATCTCCTCTGCAGAAGCTGACATCAAGCCAGGTAACTGTCTCCCAATCGCAAACATCCCACTCGGTACTATCATCCACAACATCGAGCTCTACCCAGGTAAGGGCGCTCAGCTCGTTCGTTCCGCTGGTTCCTTCGCACAGCTCATGGCTAAGGAAGGTGCAGCTGCTCAGGTTCGTCTCCCATCCGGCGAAGTTCGTTACATCAAGCTCAACTGTAAGGCTACAATCGGCCAGATCGGTAACGTAGATCACGAAAACGTTCAGATCGGTAAGGCTGGTAGAACACGTCACATGGGTATCCGCCCAACAGTTCGTGGTTCTGTTATGAACCCTAACGACCATCCACACGGTGGTGGTGAAGGTAAGTCCCCAATCGGCCGTCCAGGTCCTGTTACACCATGGGGCAAGCCAGCACTTGGTTATAAGACACGTAAGCAGAATGCACGCACAAACAAGCAGATTGTTAAGCGTCGCAACGACAAGTAAGAAAGGAGCATAAACAATGGGTAGAAGCATTAAAAAAGGACCTTTTATAGCTCCTGAACTCCTCAAGAGAGTAGAAGAGCTTAACGAAAAGGGCGAAAAGAAGGTTCTCAAGACTTGGTCCAGAGCATCTGTTATTTTCCCAGATTTCGTTGGTCATACAGTAGCAGTACACGATGGTCGTAAGCATGTTCCTGTTTATGTAACAGAAGACATGGTTGGCCACAAGTTCGGTGAATTCGCACCTACACGTACTTTTAAGGGTCACGCAGGTAGCAAGACATCCAACAACGGTAAGTAATCAGAGGAGGAATAAACAATGGAAGCAAGAGCTTATCTTAAACACATTCGCATTTCCCCTCGTAAGGTTCAGATCGTTTGTGACCTTATCCGTGGAAAGAGCGTTCAGCAGGCAGCAGGTATCCTGCTCAATACAAACAAGTCCTCTTCCGAGCCAATGATGAAGCTCCTCAAGAGCGCAATGGCTAATGCAGAGAACAACCATGGCATGAACCCAGAAAACCTCTACGTAGCAGAAGTTTTCGCTTGCCCAGGTCCTGTAATGAAGAGAGTAATGCCACGTGCTCAGGGCCGTGCATTCAGAATCCTCAAGAGAACATCCCATGTAACAATGGTTCTCAGAGAAAAAGAATAAGGTCAAGGAGGTAATATAATGGGCCAGAAAATTAATCCACACGGTTTGCGTGTTGGCGTCATCAAGAATTGGGATTCCCGCTGGTTTGCTAATGATAATGCCTTCGGCGACCTTTTGGTAGAAGACTACAACATTCGTAAGTATCTTAAGAAGACACTCTATGCAGCAGGTATCGCAAAGATCGAAATCGAAAGAAGCGGTGACCGTGTTCGCATTCTCATCCACTGTGCACGTCCAGGTGTTATCGTAGGTAAGGGCGGCGCTGAAATCGAAGCACTCAAGGAAAGAGTGCAGAAGATGATCGGCAAGGTTGTTAACATCACAATCGTTGAAGTTCGTCAGCCAGACCTCAATGCTCAGCTCATCGCTGAAAACATCGCAGCACAGCTCGAAAAGCGTATCTCTTTCCGTCGCGCTATGAAGCAGGCTATGGCAAGAGCTATGAAGCTTGGTGCTAAGGGCATCAAGACAAACTGCTCCGGTCGTCTCGGCGGCGCAGAAATCGCTCGTACAGAGCACTATCACGAGGGTACAATTCCACTCCAGACACTCCGCGCAGACATCGACTACGGCTTTGCAGAAGCAAGCACAACATTCGGTATCATCGGTGTTAAGGTTTGGCTCTACAAGGGCGAAGTTCTTACAGGCGGCCCTCGTACAACAGAAGTTCAGGCTCCACGTCGCGATCGCCGCGATGGCAGAAACAATGAACGTTCTGATCGTCGTCCACGTCGTGATGGCGAAAACCGTGGTTTCAACCGCAACAACAACAGAAACAACAACGGTCCACGTAACAATGGTCCACGTAAGGAACAGGAGGTTAAGTAATGCTTCTGCCTAAGAGAGTTAAGTACCGCAGAGTACACCGTGGTCGTATGACAGGTGTTGCAACACGCGGCAATACAGTATCAAATGGTGAATATGGTATCATGGCTACAGAGCCAGCATGGGTAACATCCCGTCAGATCGAAGCTGCTCGTATCGCTATGACTCGTTATATCAAGCGTGGTGGTCAGGTTTGGATCAAGATCTTCCCTGACAAGCCAGTAACACAGAAGCCTGCTGAAACTCGTATGGGTTCCGGTAAGGGTTCTCCAGAATATTGGGTAGCAGTTGTTAAGCCAGGCAGAGTTCTCTTCGAAATCGCAGGTGTTTCCGAAGAAGTAGCTCGTGAAGCTCTCCGTCTCGCTTCTCACAAGCTCCCACTCAAGACTAAGTTCGTTAAGGCTGAAAAAATGGAAGAGAAAGTAGGGGGTGAAGCATAATGAAGGCAGCAGAAATCCGTCAGCTCTCTGTAGAAGAGCTCAACACAAAGCTTGCAGATCTCAAGAAGGATCTTTTTAATCTCAGACTTCAGCATGCTATCAACCAGCTGGATAATCCTCTTAAAATCGCCGAGGTCAAGAAGGACATCGCTCGTGTAAACACAATTATTCGCCAGAAGAACATGGCGAATAAGGCATAATGTATAGGGAGGTAAAAACAGTGAGTGAAAGAGCTTTCCGTAAAACACGTGTAGGTAAGGTTACATCTGACAAGATGGACAAGACTATCGTAGTTGCAATTGAAGATAGAGTACAGCATCCGCTTTATAAGAAGACAATGTCTACAACATATAAGCTTAAGGCACATGACGAAAACAATGAAGCAGGTGTTGGTGATACAGTAGAAGTAATGGAAACAAGACCACTCTCCAAGGATAAGAGATGGAGACTTGTTCGCATCGTAGAAAAAGCTAAGTAAGGAGGAGCCTAAAGAATGGTACAGGCTGAATCATATCTCCGTGTTGCTGACAACACAGGGGCTAAGGAACTTAAGTGTATCCGCGTTCTTGGCGGCTCTACACGTAGATACGGTAACATTGGCGACGTAATCGTTGCTTCTGTCCGTAAGGCAGCACCAGGTGGTGTTGTAAAGAAGGGTGACGTTGTGAAGGCAGTTATCGTGCGTTCACGCAAGGGTCTCCGCCGCGCTGACGGCAGCTACATTCGTTTCGACGAAAACGCAGCTGTTATCATCCGTGATGACCAGAACCCAAGAGGTACACGTATTTTTGGCCCGGTTGCTCGTGAGCTTCGTGATAAGAACTACATGAAGATTCTCTCCCTTGCACCGGAAGTATTGTAATAAAGGAGGACACCAGAGATGAATACACTTCACATCAAGACAGGTGATACTGTAATCGTTCTTTCCGGTAAGGATAAGGGCAAGAAGGGTAAGGTTCTTAGCTGTGATCCTTCCAAGGGTGCTGTTATTGTTGAAGGCGTAAACTTCGCAACTAAGCACCAGAGAGCACGTCGTCAGGGCGAAGAAGGCGGCATCATCAAGCAGGAAATCGCTCTCCGCGCTTGCAAGGTTATGCGCGTTTGCCCTAAGTGCGACAAGCCAACTCGCGTAAAGCACAACATTCTCGCTTCCGGCGAAAAGGTTCGTGTTTGCATGCACTGTAAGGAAACAATCTAAGGTAGGAGGAAATAGAAATGTCTGAAAAATACATTCCAAGACTTAAGACAAAGTATCTTGAAGAAGTTGCTCCTGCTCTTATGAAGAAGTTCGGTTACGAAAACGTAATGCAGATTCCAAAGCTCGATAAGATCACAGTTAACATCGGCTGCGGCGAAGCACGTGACAACTCCAAGATGGTTGAAGCTATCGTAGGCGACCTCATGAAGATCACAGGTCAGAAGCCAGTTGTTACAAAGGCTAGAAAGTCCGTTGCTAACTTTAAGCTCCGTGAAGGCCAGGCTGTTGGTGCTAAGGTAACACTCCGCGCTGACAGAATGTGGGAGTTCCTCGACAGACTCTTCAACCTCGCTCTTCCACGAGTACGTGACTTCCGTGGTATCAACCCTAACGGTTTCGATGGCCGCGGTAACTACGCTTTCGGTCTCAAGGAACAGCTTATCTTCCCAGAAATCGAATACGATAAAATCGACAAGATCCGTGGTATGGACATCGTATTCACAACATCCGCTACAACAGACGAAGAAGCAAAGGAACTCCTCACACTTTTGGGCGCTCCTTTCATGAAGGCATAATAGGAGGAAAGATTAATGGCTAAGAAGGCAATGATTTTGAAGCAGCAGGCTGAGCCAAAGTTCTCCACAAGAGCTTACAACAGATGTAAGATCTGCGGCCGTCCTCATGCTTATCTTCGCAACTACGGCATCTGCCGTATCTGCTTCCGTGAGCTTGCTCACAAGGGTCAGATCCCAGGCGTTAAGAAGGCTTCCTGGTAGTCTGAAGCCAGAAAAAATCTGGCAAAAAAATATAAAAAAATCTAACTTTTTTGAAGGACGCTATTGCGTCCTTTAAAAAAGTGTGATATAATATAATGTGTTCGGGCATAAAATAAATGCCATAAAAACTAACGAGAAAAGTGGAGGGAGAAACCCTCTAACTTCAAGGAGGAAAAAGAAATGCATATCACTGATCCAATCGCAGATATGCTCACACGTGTTCGCAACGCAGGCGCTGCACGTCACGCATCTGTTGACGTACCTGCATCTTCCGTAAAGAAAGCTATTGCGCAGATCCTTTTGGAAAACGGCTATATCAAGTCTTTCGAAATCGTAGAAGGCAACACACAGGGCATCATTCGTATCACACTCAAGTACAACGCTGACAAGTCCCACACAATCCAGGGTCTTCGTCGTGTATCCAAGCCAGGTCTCCGCGTTTACGCATCTAAGGAAAACCTTCCAAAGGTTCTCAAGGGCCTCGGCATCGCAATCGTTTCAACATCCAAGGGCGTTATGACTGACAAGGAAGCTAGAAAGCTCAATGTCGGCGGCGAAGTCCTTGCATTCGTATGGTAATAGGAGGTAGGAGAATATGTCTAGAATTGGTCGTGCTCCTATAACTGTTCCAGCAGACGTTACAGTAACAATCAACGGTAACGTTGTTGAAGTTAAGGGTGCTAAGGGTACACTCGTACAGGAATTCAATCCTGAAATTATGATCGCAATGGAAGGCAATGTTATCAACGTAACACGTCCTTCTGACAATAAGAACCACAGAGCTCTTCACGGTCTTACACGTACACTCATCAACAACATGATCATCGGTGTAACACAGGGCTACAAGAAGGAACTCGAAATCAACGGTGTTGGTTACCGTGCTGCTAAGGCAGGCAAGGAAGTAACTCTCACACTCGGTTACTCCCACCCAGTTATCGTTTGCGATAACGAAGACATCACAGTTGACGTTCCATCCCCTAACAAGCTCATCATCTCCGGTATTGATAAGCAGAAGGTTGGTCAGTTCGCTGCTGAAGTTCGTGCAAAGAGACCACCTGAACCATATAAGGGTAAGGGTATCAAGTACGTTGAAGAGGTTATTCGCCGTAAAGAAGGCAAGGCCGGCGGTAAGAAGAAATAAGGAGGTTTTGGCTAAATGGTTAAGAAGTTTAATTCTAATGCTAAGCGCTTGCAGAGACATGCTCGCGTACGTGCTAAGATTTCCGGTACTGCTGAATGCCCACGTCTCAACGTATTCCGCAGCGCTAAGAACATCTATGCACAGGTTATCGATGATGTAGCAGGTGTAACACTCTGCTCCGCATCCACACTCGAAAAGGAATTCAACCAGTACGGCGGCAACTGCGAAGCTGCAGCTATGGTTGGTAAGAAGATTGCCCAGGTATGTTTGGAAAAGGGCATTGAAAACGTTGTCTTCGATCGCGGTGGCTATCTCTACCACGGCCGTGTAAAGGCTTTGGCAGAAGCAGCTCGCGAGGGCGGACTTAAGTTCTAAGGAGGAGAAAAAATATGGCTCATATTATTGATGCAGCAGCGCTCGACCTTAAAGAAACAGTCGTTGCCCTTAATCGTGTTTCCAAGACAGTAAAGGGTGGCCGTATCTTCAAGTTCGCAGCTCTCGTAGTAGTTGGCGACCAGAATGGTACAGTTGGCTACGGCCTCGGTAAGGCTTCTGAAGTTCCAGAAGCAATCCGTAAGGGTATTGAAGACGCAAAGAAGAATCTTGTAAAGATTTCTCTTAAGGATACAACAATCCCACATGAAGTTATCGGCGAATTCGGCGCAGGCCGCGTTCTTCTCAAGCCTGCTGCAAAGGGTACTGGCGTTATCGCTGGTGGTTCCGTTCGTGCAGTTCTTGAAGCAGTCGGTATTCATGACATTCGTACAAAGTGCCTCAGATCCAACAACCCACAGAACGTTGTTGCAGCTACAATGGAAGGCTTGAAGGCACTCAGAACAGTTGAAGAAGTTGCTAAGGTTCGTGGCCTTACAGCTGAACAGATCATGAAGTAGGGGGTAAACGGAAATGAACAACATCAAGATTACTCTCAAGAAGAGCCTCAACGGCAGAAACGCAAAGCACATTGCAACTGCTAACGCTCTCGGTCTTCGTCGTATCGGTGACGTAACTGTACAGCCTGAAAATCCATCTACAGCTGGTAAGATCGCTAAGATCGGCTATCTTATCGAAGTTGAAGTGGTTAAGTAGGAGGTAAAATAATGAAGATTCATGAATTGTCCCCAGCTCTTGGCTCTACACACGTAGGTAAGCGCAAGGGTCGTGGTATTGGTTCCGGTAACGGCAAGACAGCTGGTCGTGGTCACAAGGGCCAGTGGGCTAGAAGCGGTGGCGGTGTTCGCCCAGGCTTTGAAGGCGGTCAGACAATGCTCGCACGTCGTCTTCCAAAGCGCGGCTTCCACAATGTTTTTGCTAAGAACTATGCAGAGATCAACGTAGGTTCTCTCAACATTTTTGAAGACGGTGCAGTAGTAACTTTCGAAGCTCTTTGCGAACTCGGTCTCGCACAGAAGAAGTACGATGGCATCAGAGTCCTCGGCAACGGTGAACTCACAAAGAAGCTCACTGTAAAGGCTGCTGGTATCACAGCATCCGCTAAGGAAAAGATCGAAGCTGTCGGAGGAAGCGCGGAGGTTTTGTAATATGATACAAACACTCAAGAACGCGTGGAAAATCCCAGACCTTCGTAAGAAGATCTTGTTTGTGCTCATGTGCATGGTTGTTTACCGTTTCGGTTACTCCATCTTTGTTCCATTCGTAGATCTCGACATGCTCGCTACAGTGTTTGAAGCATATAGCGGCACAGTACTCGGTTACATGAACGTGCTCGTAGGTGGCGGCTTCAGCCAGGCATCTATCTTCGCACTTTCCATCTATCCACATATTAATGCTTCCATTATCATGCAGCTCCTTCAGGTAGCTATCCCAGCTCTTGAAAGAATGGTAAAGGAAGGCGGCGAAGAAGGTAGAAAGAAGCTTGCTTCTATCACACGTTACGTGACTATCGGCCTCGCAGTGATCATGGGTTACACATACTATGTTCTTCTTAAGAGCTCCGGCTCCCTCACAAGAACAGACGCATGGAGCATGATCGTAATCGTTCTCACATTCGCAGCAGGTTCTGCTTTCGTAATGTGGCTCGGTGAACAGATGACTGAAAAGGGTATCGGCAACGGTACATCCCTCATCATCTTCACAGGTATCGTAAGTGGTCTCCCACAGACAGCTATTTCTATGATCAGCGGTCTCATCGGTGGTTCTATGAACATCATCGCTGCTATCGTTCTCGTAATCGTAGCAATCGCTCTTATCGCACTTACAGTATTTGTAACAAACGCTGAACGTCGTATTCCTGTTCAGTACGCTAAGCGCGTAATTGGCAGAAAGATCTACGGCGGCCAGTCCACAAACATTCCGATGAAGGTCAATATGTCCGGTGTTATGCCAGTTATCTTTGCATCCTCCATCGTAACTCTGCCTGCAACAATCATCGCATTCTTGCAGCCAGCTGAAGGTTCCTTCTGGTATAACTTCCAGCAGTCCTTCACACAGGGTTCCATCCCTTACATGCTCGTATATGCACTCCTCATCGTAGGTTTCGCATATTTCTATTCATCCATTCAGTTTAACCCTATCGAAGTTTCCAATAATCTTCGTAAGAACGGTGGCTTCATCCCAGGCTTCCGCCCAGGCAGACCAACAAGTGACTTCATCACTCGCGTTCTTAACAAGATCACTCTTATGGGTGCGATCTTCCTCGGCTTTATCGCTCTCCTCCCTCAGGTATTGAGTAACATCAATGGCCTCGGTGGCTTGGCAGTCGGCGGTACATCCGTATTGATCCTCGTAGGTGTTGCTATTGAAACAGTTAAGGCTATCGAAGCTCAGATGCTCATGCGTCACTATAAGGGCTTCCTTGAATAGGTGGTAAAATAAAATGCTTTGCACAATCTTAGGCGCTCCTGGCGCCGGTAAAGGTACACAGGCGCTTTTCCTCAAGGATAAGCTCGGTGTTCCTATAATCGCAACAGGTAATCTTCTCCGTGATGCCATGAAGGCAGAAACAGAGTTGGGCAAGTCCATCAAAGACGCTATGAACTCCGGTCACCTTGTTCCTGATGACCTTATCGTAGACCTTGTCTCCAAGAGACTTGCTGAGGAAGACTGCAAAAACGGTGCTATCCTCGATGGCTTCCCACGTACTTTGGCTCAGGCTGAAGCAATCGACAAGATTTTCCCTGTTGACATCGCAATTTCTATTGAAGTCTCTGACGAAGAGATCATAAGCCGTCTTACTGGCAGAGAAATCTGCACAAAGTGTCAGGCAACATACCACGTCGAATACAATCCGACATCCGTGCCGGGCATATGCGACAGATGTGGTGCTATGATTACAAGAAGAAATGACGACGACCGTGAGATTGTGAAAGAAAGACTTGTTATATATCATAGTGAAACAGAACCTGTTAAAAAGCATTACGAAGACTTGGGCAAGCTCAAGATCGTAGTTGGTCAGAAGGAAGTCGCTGATACTCAGAGACTTATGGCTGAAGCAGTAGGTGTTAAGTATGATAACAATTAAGTCAACTCAGGAACTTAAATTAATGAGAGAAGCAGGAGCTATCGCCAAGCTGGCACTCATCGAGTGCGGCAAGGCGGTGGCACCTGGTGTCACAACAAGAGAGCTTGATGAAATCGCAAGAAAAGTAATCAAGCAGTGCGGCGCGACCCCATCCTTTTTAGGATACCAAGGTTATCCGGCAGCAATATGCTGCTCCATCAATGATACTGTCATCCACGGTATTCCGGGCAAGGACAAGATCAGAGAGGGCGACATCGTCTCAATCGATGTTGGTGCATTCTACCGCGGATATCACGGCGACAACGCTGACACGTTCGCGGCCGGCATAATAGCTCCGGAAGCACAGCGCCTTATTGATGTGACAAGACAGAGCTTCTATGAAGGTATCAAGCAGGCTGTCGTGGGCAATAGAATATCGGACATCTCGAACGCCATCCAGACTTACGTTGAGGCAAACGGCTTCAGCGTAGTACGTGACTTTGTAGGTCACGGTATTGGCAGAAATATGCATGAGGCTCCGGAAGTTCCGAACTATTGCGGCAAGCAGGGCAGAGGCCCTCGCCTTGCAAAAGGCATGACCCTCGCTGTTGAGCCTATGGTTAATCAGAAGGCATTCGGTGTTAAGATATTGAAAGATGGTTGGACAGTAAAAACTGTCGACGGCGGTCTTTCAGCTCATTATGAGAATACATTCGTCATCACAGACGGCGAACCTATTATCCTGACTCGTCCGCTGGAAGATTAGAAGACGAAATTAAACAAGATAAACAAGATAAATCCGACCAGGAGGTAATTTCGTTTGGCAAAAGAAGATATGATTGAAGTAGAAGGTACCGTTATAGAGGCGCTGCCAAATGCTACATTCAAAGTAGAAATAACAGGCGGACATGTGGTTACAGCTCACCTTTCCGGTAAGCTCCGCATGAACTTCATCCGCATTTTACCAGGTGATAAGGTAACATTACAGCTTTCACCATACGATTTGACACAGGGTAGAATTACCTGGCGTTCAAAGTAAGTAACTTTTGTGGAAACAGGAGGAAAACAAAATGAAAGTTAAACCATCAGTTAAGCCAATTTGCGAAAAGTGCAAGATCATTCGCCGTAAGGGCAGTGTTATGGTTATCTGCTCCAACCCAAAACATAAGCAGAAGCAAGGTTAATTAATTATAGAAGAAAGCAGGAGGTGCTTAAATACTATGGCTCGTATTGCAGGTGTAGACATTCCTCGTGAGAAAAGAGTAGAAATCGGCCTCACATATATCTATGGTATCGGTAGAAAGCTCTCTAACGATATCCTTAAGGAAACTGGCATTAACCCAGATATCAGAGTTCGCGACCTTACAGAAGAACAGGTTGCAAATCTTCGTGAAACAATTGAAAGATCTTACGTTGTAGAAGGTGACCTTCGTCGTGAAGTTGGCCTCAACATCAAGAGACTTGTTGAAATCGGTTCTTACCGTGGTCTCAGACATCGTAAGGGTCTCCCAGTTCGTGGTCAGCGTTCCAAGACAAACGCAAGAACACGTAAGGGTCCAAAGAAGACAATTGCTAACAAGAAGAAGTAAAGAAGGAGGGCGACATAATGGCTAAGGTTCAGGCTAAGAAGGGCGCTGTTGTTACAAAGAAGCGCCGCGAACGTAAGAACATTGAAAAGGGCGCTGCTCACATCCATGCGTCCTTCAACAACACAATCGTAACAATCACAGACACAAAGGGTAACGCACTTTCTTGGGCATCCGCAGGTGGTCTCGGCTTCCGTGGTTCCAGAAAGAGCACACCATTCGCTGCTCAGACAGCTTCCGAAACAGCTGCAAAGGCTGCTATGGAACACGGTCTTAAGACAGTTGAAGTATTCGTAAAGGGCCCAGGCGCTGGTCGTGAAGCTGCAATCCGTGCACTTCAGGCTGCTGGTCTCGAAGTAACAATGATCAAGGACGTAACACCAATCCCACACAATGGTTGCCGTCCACCAAAGAGAAGAAGAGTTTAATCGGGAGGAATTATAGATTATGGCTAAGAACACACAGCCTATTGCAAAGCGCTATAAGGCTCTGGGCATTTCCCCAGCAGCTATGGGCTATGCTAAGAAAGAAACAAATCGTAATCCTGGCGGTCAGATGAGAAAGAAGAAGAGCGAATACGGTCTTCAGCTCACAGAAAAGCAGAAGGTAAAGACAATTTACGGCATCCTCGAAAAGCCATTCCGTAAGTACTACGAAAAGGCTATGAAGATGGAAGGCATCACAGGTGAAAACCTCCTCATCCTCTGCGAACGCCGTCTTGATAACGTTGCATTCAGAGCAGGCTTTGCTACAACACGTCGTGAAGCTAGACAGCTCGTTTCTCATGCACACTTCACAGTAAACGGCAAGAAGGTTAACATTCCTTCCTACCTCGTAAAGGCAGGCGATGTAGTAGCTATCTCCGAAAAGTCCATGACATCCGTTAAGTTCAAGGGCCTTCTCGAAGCTAACGCTTCCCTCACAGCTCCAAACTGGCTCTCTGTTGACAGCACAAAGGGTGTTGCTACAGTAGCTTCCATGCCAAAGCGTGAAGACATCGACTACGAAGTTGAAGAACACCTCATCGTTGAGCTTTACTCCAAGTAATAATTGATATTATTCAGTTTAAAGCCCAAGTTTGACATATTTTATTAAGGAGGGCAACAGATGATAGCAATAGAAAAACCACGCATCGATTGCGTAGACATGACAGAAGATGGTTCTTACGGTAAGTTCGTCGTTGAACCATTGGAACGTGGATACGGTACTACACTCGGCAACTCATTGCGCAGAATTCTTCTCTCTTCTCTTCCTGGCACAGCGCCAATTGGAATTAAGATTGAAGGCGTACAGCATGAGTTTGGTGTTATGCCTGGGGTAAAGGAAGATGTTGCCGAAATCGTACTCAACATCAAGGGTATTATTTCCAAGATCCACTCAGAAGGAACAAAGACAGTATATATTGAATCCAACGGTCAGACAGAAATTACAGCAGGCGATATCAAGTGCGACGCTGACATTGAAATCCTCAATCCAGAACACCACATCGCTTACGTAATGCCTGATGCGAAGTTCAATATGGAGATCACATTCTCCCATGGTCGCGGCTATGTTCCAGCTGAACGCAACAAGCCACAGACACCGATTATTGGTTTGATCCCTGTCGATTCCACATACACACCTGTATACAAAGTAAACTACACAGTTGAAAATACACGTGTTGGAAACATGACAGATTATGATAAACTCACATTGGAAATCTGGACTGACAAGACTATTTCTGTAAGAGACGCAGTTTCTCTTTCCGCGAAGGTTCTCACAGACCATTTGGCTCTGTTCGTAGATCTCTCCGAAGAAATCGGTATCAAGTCCACTGTTGTTGAAACAGTTGAAAAGGAAAAGAACAAGGTTCTTGAAATGACAATCGAAGAGCTCGACCTCTCCGTGCGTTCCTTCAACTGCCTCAAGAGAGCTGGCATCAATACTGTTGGCGATCTCATGAACACAACAGAAGAAGAGATGATGAAGGTTAGAAACCTCGGTAGAAAGTCTCTCGAAGAAGTTATAAAGAAAATGGCAGATTTAAATCTTCTGCTTTCAAAAGGCGATAATTAACAGGGAGCAAAACCTGCTCCCTAATTAACCTAAACAAGGAGGTAATCAGTATGCCAGGTACACGTAAACTCGGCAGACCAACAGACCACCGTATGGCTATGCTCCGTGCGATGGTAACATATTTGTTGGAAAACGGCAAGATCGAAACAACTGTTACTCGTGCTAAGGAGGTTCGTCCACTCGCTGAAAAGATGATCACTCTTGGCAAGAAAAATACATTAGCATCCAAGCGTCAGGCTCTCGCTTTCATTACAAAGGAAGACGTAGTTAAGAAGCTCTTCGACGAAATCGCACCTAAGTACGCAGAACGTAACGGTGGTTACACACGTATCGTTCGTATCGGTGTTCGTCGCGGTGACAACGCTGAAATGGCTATTATCGAATTGGTCTAATTTGATAATTAAAATGGTATAATAAAACAGGGCAGAAATTGAGGCTGAACAATTTTTCAGACACTTTCTGTCCTGTTTCTTTTTTGGTTGGTAAACCCACTGATAATTTTGCAGGGGAGGCAGGACATCTTACATCGTTTATTGTGTAGGGACCGGCGGCCGCCTTTGTATACTTTGTCATTCTGAGTGCAGCGAAGAATCTCCTACCGACCGCACAGTACACTACATCATCCTGCTTTTGCAGGATTTTTTTATATTCTGAATATTTTTCTCAATTTATGAATAAACTATAAGCAGTATCAGATTGACTTTGAGACATATTTTTGCTATAATTTATTATAGGTTAGTTTGTACTTCACAGTAAAACTATTTTATATATTACTTAACTTTGAATTCAAGGACTATCATGAGCCTGAGGCTATATGGTCCTTACAATATAAAATGACAATCCAATACAGCTGTACAGACGTATGGCTTAATAGTTGTGTCGCATTTTTCAAGTTTTTTGGAAGAAAGGGACGTGTTTTTGTCTTGCCTGCGATACAGCGTTATTTAAGAAAAGGAGAAATATGAGCAAAAAGAACATATTTGATGACCTTATCGAAGAGGAAATCAGAGGCCTTAAGACTTTCGCTGAAAAGCCTTCCAAGTCCAAAGCGAATAAGACATCGAAGAAAGCAAATGACAAGAAGACTGCTTCCGGCAAGAAATCCAAGAAGACTCTCGCTGAAGAAATCTTCAACGAAGCGAAAAATATCATTTCCAAGGCTGAGTCAAAGAAGCAGAAAAAGTCAAAGACAGAGCCAAAGAAAACAACGAAAAAGACAGAATCTAAGGCTAAAAAGACAAAGGAAAATGCTGATAACGGCAAGAAGCTGAAGATTATTCCACTTGGCGGCCTTCAGGAAATCGGCAAAAACATGACCGTATTCGAATACGACAACAACATCATCGTTGTCGACTGCGGTATGACATTCCCTGACGGTGATATGCTCGGTGTCGACCTCGTTATCCCTGATATCACTTACCTCAAAAAGAATATCGATAAGGTAAAGGGCATCGTAATCACTCACGGTCATGAAG
>JAFYNW010000044.1 GCA_017547995.1 Clostridia bacterium
AGTTGCAGGCGACATGGATGCAATGGATTACAACTACTATGCATTCAATAAGAATGGTCTCCCATACCTCCGCTACGCAGTTCTTGAAGGTACAGTTCCAACAGGCGAAGAATCCAAGGGTTCTGCAATCGCTTCCACAACTATCACAACAGAATTCGAAGCAGATGGTGACAAGATCCAGAAGCTCGAAGTTACAAAGCTCGACGGCACAGTTGTAACACTCGTTGCTCTTGAATCCTCTAACGCATTCAGCGGCAAGACAGGCAAGATGGTTGAATACGAAATCGGCACAAATGGTTACGCAACAGTTTCCGCTTGGACAACAGAAGATGGCACATATGACTATGTTGCAGACGGCCTTAAGTTTGTTGACGGCAATGAAGTAATGCTCATCTCCGGCGGCTACAAGAAGGTTGCTGACGATGCTAAGATCTACTTCGTAGACTGCTACACATCCTCTGGTTCTCAGAAGATTATGGTTTCCGAAGGCGATGCACTTGTAGAAGCTGCTGAAGACCTCAACGGCAACCTCGTAAACAACGTTCTCTACAAGGTAAACGGTGATGGCGAAATCGCTACAATCATTGTTGAAGTAGACGGCGAAGTTATCTGGACATCCGTATACAACTACTAATTTCCAATTAGTTCAATAGAAAAAGCACCCTTCGGGGTGCTTTTTCATTATCCTCCAAAGTTGCCAATGATTTTATCATACAGGACTTGCATTGTCAAGTCGATATTTTGTAGGGTGCATTCACGAATGCACCGCGGGACGTTCGTGAACGTCCCCTACGTAGTATTTTGCAAACCGAAGGAGATTCTTCGGCTTTGCCTCAGAATGACATATTGGTGGAAGAAATCCACATAACAAAAGCCGTCCCGGAAAGGACGGCTTTTAACGCGTTTTAAGCGGTTTTATTTATTTGTGTAATCACTTGCATATTTGACGATAACGCGGTTTCTGCCCGCCTGTTTTGCCTCGTAAAGCGCCATATCGGCCATCGAGAACATAAAGGTTTCATCGACCAGCTCATTGGTCTTTGCAGGCACGTACGCAGTCGCACCGATAGAAACCGTCAGGTTATCAGATACTGATTTATCACCTGCTTCAATCATGGCATTTTCAACGGCTCTGCGCAGCTTTTCAGCAAGATACGTCACTGTATCAAGGCTGTCAACCGAGGCGCAGACAGCGAATTCTTCGCCGCCGTATCTGAACACAATATCGGACTTTCTCGCAAAGACGTCCTGGATAATTCTGGAAACGTTTACAAGGGCGTTATCGCCCATATAGTGACCAAAAGCATCGTTGTATGCCTTGAAGAAATCGATGTCAATCATATAGAAAGCACAAATCTGTCTGTGTCGTTTACACAGCGCAAGCGTGCTTCGCGAACGTTCAAAACCACCCTTACGGTTGGCCGCAAGAGTCAGGTAATCGGTTCTCGTTTCCTCCGTCAGCTTGGTTATCATAGCAAGATAATTGACGTGGATGTGACGGGAGAACATATAGCCCATAGCGCAGATTACCAGGAGCGTGATGATGTAGCTCGTGCTTGGTCTGCCGACGGATGCGAGTATAAGATTCGACACTGTGAAGCTGCCGAAAATGAAACTCGCGCGTTTTTTCTCGGTCACAGGCAGCATCATGAAGCAGAGCAGCAGCATGGTCATATTGATAGGGAACGGTCTGACGAAGGAGTCAAAGACGATGAACGGCACTATGCCGATACACAGGATGCACCAGAAGGTTGTGCTGAAAATATCGACTGTGCGCTGTGGGAAATTGCCTTTTTTCAACATCAGAGTCGAGCCAATCAGGAAAAGAACGGCGGCCGCGATGATGAAAACCGAGAACGGCATCAGGACGCTACCGTATTTTTCGAGGCATTCCTTATCGTTGGTGAACGCGATGAGCAGAATGGCTATCGAGATTATTCTAACTTTTTCAAGGCTGGATCTTTTGAGAAATCTACGGATTTCTTCCGGAACGGGGCTGCTGTTGTTATTAAAAAATGACTTCATTCCAAGCCCCCTCTTTTGTATATAATACACTTTTTATTATACCATATTCTGCCTTTTTTGTAAATAGTGACGTCATTTTTCTTTATAACCCTATTATATTGTATAATGTTTTTCGCCTTCATTCCATTTCAACAAAAGGACTATATAATCATTTGGTCAAAATAAACAAAATTATGATTTTTCAAAAAAGTTTCTTGTTTACTATTGACAAACGGCTGAAGAGGGTTTATAATAAAGCCAACATAAAACAAAACACAAAGTAAATTACAGAAAGGATGATTCCGATGAATGAAATTTCAATACTCTTCACTCAGAGTAATATCGGGGTCAGCGGTCTCTGTAAGTTCACCTACCAACCTATCGCTTAATCTTTTAATTTCAAACATTCACACAAGCTTATGTAAAGCTACACAACAATTTAAGATGTTACCTGGTTAGAAGTTTATCCGAACCGTAAAAACCTATATAAATCTCATACCCTCCGCACTTTACATAGATTTTTACAGAGGTTAATTACTCCGTTATATACAGAGTGATAGATGGACAAAATCTACAATTGAATATTTACAACTGAATATCGACGTTATCTATATTCTTTGGACAAGAATAGATGTTAACACCAAATCTTAAAAGGAAGTACACTCCAACAAAAAAGTAAGTTTTTATTAGTTAGTTAAACTAAAGGATCAAATTTCAAAAAGGAAGTACACTCCAGCAAAGAATTAACTTTTACCGGCTTTATACAAACCGGCGGAACAAAATCTTAATTCGAGGTAAACTCCAACAAAGACTTAATCTTTTATTAGTTAATCTGAACTAAAGGACCAAATCTAAAAAGGAAGTACACTCCAGCATACTAAGAAACTTTACTGATTTTATATCAGCGGATCCAAATCTAAAAACGAGGTATACTCCAACAAAGAATTAACTTTTACTGATTTTATACAAATCAGAGGAACAAAATCTTTAAATGAGGTAAACTCCAACAATCCGGTAATTATTTATTAGTTTTTATAACTAAAGGACCAAATTCAAAAAGGAAGTACACTCCAGCAAAGAATTAACTTTTACTGGCTTTATACAAACCAGAGGAACAAAATCTTTAAACGAGGTAAACTCCAACAAACAATTGAGTTTTTATTAGTTAATTAAACTAAAGGACAAAAATCTTAAAACGAGGTATACTCCAGCATACTAAGAAACTTTACTGATTCTTATATCAGCGGAAACAAATCTCAAAAAGGAAGTACACTCCAGCAAAGAATTAATTTTTACTGATTTTATACAAATCAGAGGAACAAAATCTTTAAATGAGGTAAACTCCAACAAACAATTAAGTTTTATTAGTTATTAAACTAAAGGACAGATCTTTCTTTTAAAAATCAATAACTTTTTCATTATTTGAAGTGGATGTCAAATTAATCGAAAAATAAAACTAAATAATAAGAGGAAATTCCAATGGAATCAATATTCTAAAAACCCTTTAACGTTAGATATAATGTTAAAGGGTTTTATTTTGTCCATTTTTATATATAAACCTGGCATGTGCAGGCATAAAAAAAGACACGTCTTTCGACGTGTCTTTCTTCTATATTGAAATCTTTAATTAAGCAACAATTACTTAACTTCAACTTCTGCGCCAGCTTCCTTGAGCTTAGCTTCGATGGAATCAGCTTCGTCCTTGGAAACGTTTTCCTTAACAGCCTTAGGAGCGTTGTCAACAACTTCCTTAGCTTCCTTGAGGCCGAGGCCTGTGAGTTCACGAACAACCTTGATAACGCCGATCTTGTTAGCGCCTGCGGACTTAAGAACTACTGTGAATTCTGTCTTTTCTTCAGCTGCTGGAGCTGCTGCTGCAGCTGGGCCTGCTACTGCTACTGGTGTTGCGGATACGCCGAATTCTTCTTCGAGAGCCTTTACGAGTTCAGCGAGTTCGAGAACCTTGAGGTTCTTGATTTCTTCAATAAGCTTCATGATATTTTCAGACATTTTAATAATCCTCCGTATAAATTAAATAAGTGGTGCTGAATTATTCAGCTGCTGCTTCTGCAGCTACTGGAGCAGCTTCGCCTGCTTCCATCTTGTTCTTGATTTCGTTAAGAGCGATACAAAGCTTTGTAATAGGTGTATTGAAGCCATAGAGAACTGTAGCAACAAGTGTTTCCTTGTTTGGAAGTTCTGCGATAGCATTGATCTCGGATTCAGGAACTACCTTACCTTCGAGAACGCCTACCTTAACCTTGAAAGTCTTGCTTGTCTTTGCATACTTGCAAAGGATTCTTGCTGGAGCAATTGGATCTTCTGCGCTGATTGCGAGAGCAGTTGTACCGTTGAGGTGCTCACCAAGAGCTTCGAAACCGATTTCGTTAGCAGCAAAGCGAACGAGTGTGTTCTTTACAACTGTGTATTCAACACCTGCTTCTCTGAGTTCCTTACGGAGCTTAGTATCGTCAGCAACATTGATACCCTTATAGTCTACAAGCACGCAGGATGCTGCATTAGCCATCTTTTCCTTAAGCTCAGCAACGATCTGCTTCTTGCTTTCCAATACTTTTGCGTTAGGCACTGTTTTCACCTCCGTTGAAAATAAAAAAATCTGCCGCTTACATAGACGGGCAGAACGAAAGGATCATATATAAAAAAGTTAATTTCTAAATGATACTTTCCTCGTCCGGACGGCCACACCGTTTACGACTTACGTCTCCGAATGTCTATGGATTAGCTTGAATATAATAACACAAATTCTGTGTTTTGTCAATACCCTTTCGGATATTTTTTTGTTGCCCATACGGGCTTTATATTTCAGACCGCAAGATGAGGCGAGCCTCATCTTGCAGATAAGAAACGAATAAATTAGTTGCCGAACTTAGCAGCGTTGATCTTGATGCCAGGGCCCATTGTAGATGCAACTACGCAGGAACGAACATACTGACCCTTAGCTGCTGCTGGCTTAGCCTTCATAACAGCGTTCATAAGTGTGTTGAAGTTGTCAGCGAGCTTTTCAGCGCCGAAGGAAGCCTTGCCGATTGGGCAGTGGATGATGTTTGTCTTGTCGAGACGGTATTCGATACGACCAGCCTTGGATTCTGCGATAGCCTTAGCTACGTCCATAGTAACTGTACCAGCCTTTGGGTTTGGCATGAGGCCCTTAGGACCGAGAACACGACCGAGACGGCCAACGAGACCCATCATGTCAGGTGTAGCGATGATAACTTCGTAATCGAAGAAGTTTTCGTTCTGGATACGTGTTACCATATCTTCTGCGCCTACGTAGTCTGCGCCAGCTGCAACAGCTTCGTTAGCCTTGTCGCCCTTAGCGAAAACGAGAACGCGAACCTTCTTACCTGTACCGTGTGGGAGAACAACGGAACCACGAACCTGCTGATCAGCGTGACGGGAGTCAACACCGAGCTTGATGTGCATTTCAACTGTTTCGTCGAACTTTGCCTTAGCTGTAGAGAGAACTGCTTCGAGGCCTTCTTCTACGTCGTAAAGCTTTGTCTTGTCGATAGCCTTGATGCTATCCTGATACTTCTTACCTCTAAACATTATGCTTCCTCCTTAACTGTGATACCCATGGAACGGGCTGTACCTGCGATCATGCTCATAGCAGATTCAACAGATGATGCGTTAAGGTCTGGCATCTTCATTTCAGCGATCTTCTGGAGATCAGCCTTGGAGATAGAAGCAACCTTTGTCTTATTTGGAACACCAGAACCGGACTTGATGTTACATGCCTTCTTGATAAGAACAGCAGCTGGTGGTGTCTTTGTGATGAATGTGAAGGAACGGTCAGCGTATACTGTAATAACTACTGGAATGATAAGATCGCCGTCGTTCTTTGTGCGTTCGTTGAATTCCTTTGTGAACGCCATGATGTTAACACCGTGCTGACCGAGAGCTGGGCCAACAGGTGGTGCAGGAGTTGCTTTACCTGCAGGAATCTGAAGCTTAATATAGCCTGTTACTTTCTGTGCCACGTTTAATTTCCTCCTATAAGTGGTTTTTCGGACTGCTTAAAAATAATAATAGATTTCAGTCCTCCCACGATTCGACGTCTGGGCGGACGTCAATTAGATCTGCATTGCTGCGATCTGCTTAAATTCAAGTTCCACAGGTGTTTCACGACCAAAGATGGAAGCCTTGATCTGAACCTTTTCGTTTTCCATGTCGATAGACTCGACAATGCCTGTGAGACCTTCGAATGGGCCGTCAATAACCTTGACGTTGCTGCCCACTGTAAATGAAAGCTTAATTTCTTTTGTTTCTACACCGAGAGCCACAACTTCTTCTTCAGTAAGTGGTACAGGCTTGGAGCCAGGACCAACGAAGCTTGTTACGCCTCTTGTGTTTCTTACGACATACCAGCTTTCATCTGTCATATGCATCTTAATGAGCACATAACCCGGGAAGAGCTTGCGCTCAACTTCGCGAGTACCATTTTCACGAACTTCTGTCACTGTTTCCATAGGAATACGGATATCGTGAATGAGATCGTGAAGCTTACGGTTTTCAACCGCCTTCTGAATTGTTGTTGCTACCTTATTCTCATAACCGGAGTATGTGTGAACCACATACCATTTTGAGTTTTCATCCATAGCGCTACACCTTACAGAATGTTAATGATAAGATTTCTGATCCAGGAGAAGACAGCATCAAGACCGCCGACGATAACGCCAACGAGTACGATTGTAGCAACTGTTACAGCTGTGTTGTTGATGACCTGCTTCTTGTTTGGCCAGACGACCTTCTTAGCTTCGCTCTTCATATCCTTGAAGAACTTAGCAACCTTCTTGAAGAAGCCTGGCTTCTTCTCCTTGTTGTCTTTCGCAACGTTTGTGTTTGTTGTTACTTCGTTAGACATTTAAAAGCTCCCCCTTACTTGGATTCTCTGTGAAGGGTGTGCTTCTTACAGAAACGGCAATACTTGTTCATTTCAAGACGATCTGGTGTGTTCTTCTTGTTCTTCATAGTGTTGTAGTTTCTTTGCTTGCACTCTGTGCATGACAGTGTTACTTTAACACGCATTTGCGGCACCTCCTATTTTATTTGCCTCCCTCTCACTCTCTCTTGCGAGACCGACAGCCTTGATATTTGACCGTCTAAGGGCATTTTTTTCGCACAAAAAAATAACCCTGTGATAGGTGAGTCTTATTTTAGCATACAAGGGGGTATTTGTCAAGCATTTTTCCTTTACAAAATAAATTTTCCCATTTCCATAAAAACACCAAAAACAAGCCTTTATTTTTGTGCATTTTTGAGATTATACATTATATAATATATATAAAAAGACTGCCGTGAGGTTTCCACGACAGTCTTGCTTTTTATTTAATTGGATGGGTCATAGCTTTCGTTTGTATTTATTATGATAGCATTACGACTTCCGTCCCAGCTTACGTTGAAATCAAAAAGTGCGCCCAGGTCACGCAATTTGAAGAAGTTATTCTGGTTGATTGTGTAGCCTGTCACGCTGTCGACCTGCACACCATCCTTGAGCATCGGTGCATAATTGAGCACAGCAGCCTTTTCCTTGCCGTCGCCCACCTTCATCTCACCGCCCACAGGGAGATAGCCTGTGCGCGACTTCATATCGATAGCACCCTTTTTAACAACACCGTCGACTGTATATGTGAAATCGGTATTCCACGTTACGTTAAACTGCTTTGAAGTGCCGCGCAAAACGAGAGCCACGTCACGAAGCTTGAAATAATTATTCTGATTTATTGTATAGGCTTCAAAATTAGTCTTTACGTTGTCGATATAGATAGGTGATGTGTTGGACTTTGCAACAGCCTC
>JAFYNW010000379.1 GCA_017547995.1 Clostridia bacterium
AAAGCATCATGAATTGCCGATGGCATGAATTGTTCCTGCGGAACATTAAGGTATCTCCGATGGATTGGTTAATTTTCACGCCCTCTCCGTCATCGCAAAAGCGATGCCACCTCTCCCTTTCAGGAGGGCGAGGCATTTTTTTGGGGGAGGATTATTTTATAATACTGTAATATGGAGATTTTTGAGGATATCGAAGGCTTTGATATTCATTTCCATATCGAAGCTGGAGGTTGCCTTGCTGTCGACGATAATCTGGCTTTCAGGCAGAGCTGCCTTTGCCATAACCGCATTGGAAAGTACGCAGATTGAAGAAACGAGACCGCAGAGCTCGACGACGTCATAGCCTTCTGCCTTGAGGAATACTGCAAGCTCAAGACTGCCGAAGGTTGGCTTATCGAAGATATAGCTGTCGAAATCCACCATCTTCGCAACCTTGCCATAGAGCTTATGCCCCTCGCTGCCCTTGACGCAGTGGACGACAGGTAGATTTTTGCCCTCCATGGTATCGAGATAATTTTCAGTATGGGTATCGAAAGTGAAAATGATATGGCCGTTTTCCTTGCGGTACTGATTTATTTTTTCGCAGATGATATCTTCAAGCTTTTCAGCACCTTCAAAGCCGAGAGCGCCGTTTACGAAATCGTTCTGGTAGTCAACAACAATAAGAGCCTTTTTCATAACGTTTTTCCTTTCGTGTGTGATAAGATGAATTGGCGTTGTAATATTTATCAGTCGGGACGCCGAAGGCTTCGTCCCCTACAGTTTTTCCACTATGTTTTTATCAAAATTGCATAATGTTCGGGCTGTTATTTCTATTGTATCACACTTGAAAAAATATTGCAATTATCGTTAAAATATTATATAATGTAAGTAATTAAAATTAACCCGCAATTTCCGGAGGATATTATGATCGAATTACTCAAGCAGCTTACATCCCGTCCAAGCCCATGCGGTTTTGAACACGATGCTATCAAGTTTATTTATGAATACGTAAAGCCATTGGCAGACGACGTTATCGTTGACGGTATCGGCAACGTTATCGCTCACAAGAAGGGTGCGCTTCCCGGCCCAAAGATGATGGTTTCGGCTCACGTTGACGAAGTCGGCTTCATCATCAAGAAGGTTGAACCAAACGGCCTTCTCAAGTTTGAATTCCTCGGCGGTCACGACGACAGAACTCTCAAGAGCCAGCGCGTTACTATCCGTACAAAGAGCGGCAAGCTTCTCCGCGGTCTCATCGGCAATATTTCCGCTCACATGAGAAAGTACGACGACCCTAACAAGGTAAGACGCGGTGTTGAACTTTACATCGACTGCGGTGCGAACTCCGCTGAAGACGTTTACGCAATGGGCATCGCTCCGGGCGACTACGTAACTTACGCAACTGAAGTTGAACAGTTCGGCATGAACAAGCTTATGGGTAAGGCTTTTGACGACAAGGCTGGCTGTGCAGTTCTCATCAAGGCTCTTATGGAAACAGATTTCTCCAAGGTCAAGGGCGACGTTTACTTCGTATTCTCCACACAGGAAGAAGTTGGCCTCCGTGGCGCAAAGGTTGCTGTTGAAAGCATCAAGCCTGACGTGGCTCTCGCTGTTGATACAACTGCAGTAAGCGATACACTCGAAAACGTTATGGACAGAACACTCTTCCTCGGCAAGGGTGTCGGCATCAAGATTATGGACTTCAGCCTTATCGCAAGCGTTCCTGTAAGAAACAAGCTTGTAAAGTGCGCTGAAGACGCAGGCATCAAGTATCAGATGGAAATCTTCCCTGGCATCGGCACAGACGCAGGTGCATTCGGTCAGGCAGGTATCCCATCGGGCGTTATTTCCATCCCATCCAGATATGCACATTCCCCACTCGAAGTTATCGACCTCGACGAGCTGAACGGTGCAACTGAGCTTCTCAAGCAGTTCATTCTCACACTTGACAACAAGGAAGAATTCTGCTTCCTCAATTTCTAATCACGCAACTACTCTCCCCTACTCAGGCGGCTGTCCCGTCATAGCGGCCGCCCAATTGAATAACGCCGTCGCTGGTATTTCTGTAACTACCCTTCCTTTCCCTTCCACACCTCCTTTCTTACGCGACGGCGTTATTTTTGTGCAAAAAAGACCACCTATTGCGGGAGGGCGCAGAGACCCTCCCCTACAAATTACAACGTATAAAAAATGTAGGGGCGGGTTTCCATGCCCGCCCGTTTATCAAACTGCAATTGTTTTTCATCCCCACACAAGATTGAACAGGCCGAGGGAGATATATTCGCTGAAGCGAGTTATATTGCTGTGCAGTTATATTTGCATAGCAAGTTGTATTGCCTTGCATCAGTTAATGTACCTGCGGTGCTATTTATTAACCGGGACGTCGAGGGCGCCGTCCCCTACGAAAAAGTGAAATCCGACTTTGTCGGGTGAAATCTGCTGTCACAGGTGAAATTCGCTTCGCGAGTGAAATCCACCTACGGTGGGTTAAGGTATCTCCAATGGTATTGGATAGGTTTCTCTCTCTCCGTCACCTTTGGTGACACCTCCCTCGGCAGAGGGAGACAAGAGAAACTTGTAGGGGCGACCATCGGTCGTCCGCACTGATCAATGCATCGCAGATACAACACTTCTTCACTTTTCACTATTACTTATAACCTAAAAA
>JAFYNW010000380.1 GCA_017547995.1 Clostridia bacterium
CCCCCTTAAAGTTGTAGTTATGTACCATTGACAACAGGGCCATGAAGTAATATAATATAGGTGTAAACAGTATCATATCGAATTTCGTTGATTAAACATGGAGTGCGCCCATAGGTTAGTTTTAACTAACCTATGAGAAACGATAACGCATTGTATTATTCTATATGTATATTACAGAATATTGTAGTTTTTTGAGATTATAACAGAAAAAGACGGCTGAATAGCCGTCTTTTATTATTGCACTTTTGTCCAGTTGCCGTCGGCATCTCTTTCGAGCACGAGCCTCCAGCCGTTATCATAACTACGGAAAAAGATTTCCTTACACTCCTTATCGGGACGGAGCACAAACACGTCTGTCGCGCCCCACGAGCTGTTGAGTCCGCCGAAAGCCGAATAAAACTCAAGCTCCATCTTTCCGCTGTCCGCCGACACGTTTTTCATATCGCGGACGTAGCCCATCGAGCTGCCCACTCCAATCTGTATCGTCACGACATCTGAAAACTCTGTCACCGAATAGTCCCACAGAAAAACGTCGGCACGTCTTGTCAGCCCTGTCGTCACCATATAGAAAATCACCACCGCCACAAACACGCACAGCGGTATGGCGATATATTTTATAAGCTTCTTTGTGTCCATAGTATCACCTCTTGGCTATATTATAGCGAAAAAATGTGTCTTTTTCAACCGATTATCCATTTATCCGGGCATTTTATGCGGTAGATGAATCGTAGAGGGGATTTTTTACATAATAAAAGCACGGTTACAACCCCTCCCCTTACACAGGGGAGGCGAGGGAGTCCGTGCTTCTTATTTTAATGTGTTGCGGCAGCCTGATTATTCTCAAACTGGCTCTGGTAAAGGTCCTTATAGAAGCCGCCCTTTGCGATGAGCTCATCATGGTTACCAACTTCGACGATATCACCGTCACGCATAACGAGAATCATATCTGCATCGCGGATTGTGGAAAGTCGATGTGCGATAACAAAGCTTGTTCTGCCCTTCATCAGGTTGGCCATAGCCTTCTGGATGAGGATTTCAGTACGTGTGTCAACGCTGGATGTGGCTTCATCGAGAATGAGAATCTTAGGGTCGGACAAAATCGCACGTGCGATAGTGAGCAGCTGCTTCTGGCCCTGGGAAATATTCGTCGCATCTTCGCCAAGCACCATATTATAGCCGTCAGGCAAAGTCTTTACAAAGTGGTCCACCTGAGCCGCCTTGGCCGCATTTCTGACCTCTTCGTCAGTGGCGTCAAGTCTGCCGTAGCGGATGTTATCGGCAATAGTGCCGTTATAAAGCCATGTGTCCTGCAATACCATACCGAACATATTGCGGAGACCGTTGCGTGTGAAGTCGCGGATGTCAACACCGTCAACCTTGATAGCGCCGCTGTTTACGTCATAGTAACGCATAAGCAACTTGACGATAGTCGTCTTGCCGGCGCCTGTCGGACCGACGATAGCAACCATCTTGCCCGGCTCAACCTTGACGGAGAAATCGTTGATGATGATTTTTTCAGGCTTGTAGCCGAAATGAACGTGGTCGAAAGTGATTTCGCCCTTGACGTCCGGAATGAAATTCTTATCGACGATATCGATGGAATCCTTCTTGTCTTCGATTTCTTCCTCTTCTTCAAGGAATTCGAAAACACGCTCGGCAGCAGCAGCCGTACTCTGAAGCACGTTGGAAATATTGGCAATCTGCTGAATAGGCTGTGTGAAGTTACGCATATACTGTGTGAATGCCTGAATATCACCGAGGCCGATTTTGCCTGCGATTGTCAGCACGCTGCCGACGATACAGATGAGCACGTAGCCGATGTTGCCGAGGAATTTTGTCAGCGGCATCATCATGTGGCTGTAAAACTGGCTCTTCCAGTTTGCTTCATAAAGCTTGTCGAGAATATCTTCAAACTGCTTCTGGCTTTCGTCTTCACGGTTGAAGGCCTTTACAACGATGTGGCCGGAGTACATTTCTTCAACGTGGCCGTTTGCCTGACCGAGATATTTCTGTCTGCCGATGAAGTATGGCTGGCTGATTTTTACAACGTTTTTAGTGATAATAAGTGTGAAAGGCAGAGTCGCAAACGCGATAAGCGTCATAAGCGGGCTGATGAGCAACATCATCACGATAACGCCGATGAGGGTTGTGACGCTTGTGATAATCTGCACGATGCTCTGGTTGAGGTTGCCGCTGACCGTTTCAACGTCGTTTGTGATACGGCTGAGCACTTCACCGCTCTGCACCTTATCGAAGTACTTGAGTGGCATACGGTTAATCTTTTCAGAGATTTCCTTGCGGAGTGTGTATGTCAGGCGGTTTGTGACGCCCGTCATAATAAAGCTCTGGAGATAACGCATAATCGCCGAAATGAGATAAAGCGCGATGAGCGTGATGATGATATTGAGGATATAATCGAAATCGATACTGCCTGTGCCTGCGATGGATGCGGCAAAGCCACGTGCAATTTCTGTTGTGGCAAGACCGGAAACCTTAGGACCGACAGTATTGAAAATTGTGCCGAGAATTGCACAGATGCATACGATAAAGAGGCTTACCCACTGACTCTTAAGCATTTTTGTAAGCTTTTTCAGCGAGCCCTTCAGGTCCTTTGCCTTTTCGCCCGGCATCATACCCATAGGACCGCCCGGTCTTCTGCCCGAGCCCGGTCCGCCGAATGGCGAGCCGCCCTGTGGTCTGCCCATTCCACCCTGTGGAGGCATTGGTGGATTTCCCCCGCCTTGCGGAGGCATTGGTGGTCTTCTGTTTTCACTCATATTTCAAGCTCCTCCTTGCTAAGCTGGGACTGTGCTATCTCAAGATAAGTTTCGCAATTCTTAAGAAGCTCTTTATGTGTGCCGATGCCGACAATCTGACCGTCGTTGAGCACGATAATCTTATCAGCGTTCATGATTGTGCTGATTCGCTGAGCAACGATGATTACTGTCGCACCGCCTGTGTATTCATTAAGCGCCTTACGGAGCTTTGCGTCCGTCTTGAAGTCGAGAGCTGAGAAGCTGTCGTCGAAGATATAGACCGCAGGCTTCTTTACGAGCGCACGTGCGATGGAAAGACGCTGACGCTGACCTCCCGAAACGTTTGTACCGCCCTGGCTGATGGCATACTTGATTCCGCCTTCCTTTTCTGCAACGAATTCACTTGCCTGAGCAACGTCGAGTGCCTGCTGAAGCAATTCATCTGTTGCAAATTCGTCACCGAAGCGGAGATTTGATTCGATATCACCGCTGAAAAGCACGCCCTTCTGTGGCACGAAGCCGATTTGATCGCGGAGTTCAACCTGCTTGAGCTTGCGGATATCCACACCGTCAAAGAGGACTGCGCCCTCGGTTACGTCGAAGAATCTTGGGATAAGGTTGATAAGCGTAGTCTTACCCGAGCCTGTCGAGCCGATGATAGCAGTAGTCTTGCCTGCTTCAGCTGTGAAATTGATGTGCTCAAGAGTATCACCGTCTGCGCCTTCATAGCGGAAGGATACGTTGTCGAAGGTGATTTCGCCCTTGGATTCGCTGCTGATTTCCACAGGCTGTGCACAATCGGAGATTTTGATTTCTGTATCGAGAACTTCCTGAATTCTGTTTGCAGAAACGAGAGCACGAGGAATGTTCATAAACATCATACTTACCATGAGGAAGCTCATGATGACTTCCATCGCATAGGACATAAACGCCATCATATCACCGACAGGCATTGAGCCGAGGGAAACGTAATGTGCGCCAACCCAGATAATTGTGATTGTCGCCGCATTCATGATGAGATTCATGGCAGGCATGAGAAGGTTTGTAACGCGGTTTACAAAGAGATTGTTGTCTGCAAGCTCCTTATTCGCCTTGTCGAAGCGCTTTTCTTCGAAATCCTGAGTTGCGAAGGCACGGATTACAAGCATACCGTTGAGATTTTCTCTTGTTACAAGGTTGAGCTTATCGACAAGGGACTGCATCTTCTTGAATCGTGGCATTGCGATGCTGAAAAGCACAGCGATAAGGCTGAGAAGCACGATAACTGCAAGCGCGATAATCCAGCTCATGGAAACCGACTTACGAAGCGCCATAACGATAGCACCGATACCCATTACAGGAGCGAAAAGCATCATACGAAGGCCCATTGTGACAATCATCTGAATCTGGCCTACGTCGTTTGTCGTTCTTGTGATGAGAGATGCC
>JAFYNW010000381.1 GCA_017547995.1 Clostridia bacterium
AAAGGCAACTCGATATGTTCCTGCGGAACGTTAAGGTGTGACAAGTCACATTGATTAAGCGGTACGTCATAAATGCCGTACCCTACATGAGAAATTACGTGTGCGTTGCACGGATTGATTAGGGCGGGAGGGCGCAGAGACCCTCCCCTACAACAAAACCACAAAGATATATCTGTAGGGGATGGCGCTTGTCGACATCCCGCAATACAACAAAGAAAGGATATGATTATGACAATTACAAATGAGCTTATTGCCCGGGAAATTTACAATTTCCTGACTTACACTCTGCCGGCGCGCCAGCGAAACGGCGAATACTACCGCACGGACCAGCCGGTCAACAAGGGGCGCATTATTCAGGGCAGACCGAATAATATTCTCCGCACCAACGTCTGCAAGTACATCACCGACGTGCATACCGGCTATTTTATGGGCGTGCCCGTGACTCTCGACTTTGCTGACGAGATTTCCGCCTCGGTTTTCGCACGGAATATGCCACGCGACCTGCTCAACGAGCTTCTTTTCTCACTTTCGAGAGATATGAGCATCTTTGGCACGGCATTTTGTCTGGTTTACACCGAAAACGGCAGGGTGCGCGCTGTCAAGCAGAGTCCGCTCCGTGCCTTCACGATTTTCGACGATACCATCGGCCACGAAAGCATTGCCTCCGTCCGCTTTGCCTCGGTTGACAGAAACGAAATCAGAGGCGAGGTCTATATCAAAGGCGGTCACTACGGCTTTATTTATGCTGACAAGGCTGTCACACTCGGTGCGTTTCAGCCATCTGACTATGACGGCATCGCCCTTATCGAATTCCCGAACAACGAGGACAGAGTGGGCGATTTCACCCCGATTCTTTCGCTGATGGATGCCTACAACGTGCTTCTTTCGGGCGCTGTCGACGATATGCAGTCGGTTTCCAACGCATTCCTTGCCCTTTACGGTATGCAGGGCACGACAAGGGAGGATATCGAGGAGGCTAACAGATCCCGTGTGCTTTCCCTTTCGGAAAACGGCAGGGCGGAATTCGTCGTGAAAAACGTCAACCCCGACGCCCTCGATTCGCTGAAAAAGACCTTGCTCGACAATATGATGCTTGTCACTATGACACCGAATCTTCTCGACGAAAGTTTCGGCAAGGCCGATTCGGGCGTGGCGCTCGAATACAAGCTCTGGGGCATCGAGCAGGCGAGAGGGGAGAAGCAGAGATATTTCACGCGCTCGCTTTTCAGCCTTCTCGAAGGGATTTTCGCCCTTTGCGGCATTAAAAATCTCCGTCATAGCGACTGCACGGTGAGATTTTATAAGAATCTGCCACGCGACAGCTCGAAAATCTGTCAGGACATCGAAAAGGTTGGGGATATTATTTCCCACAAGACCAAGCTCGAGCTTTTGCCGTTTATCGAAAACGCGGGCGAGGAGCTTGAGAAAATCAGAATTGAAAAGGAGAATGAAATTGAAACAGAATAGAATTAAAAGCCCTGTTTTATGGTCGGCAATCGCGGCGGTCGCACTGCTTGTGCTTCGTGGTGCAGGATTTGAAGATGCCGCAATGATGGCGAGCGCACGGGCCGACCAGCTCTGGAATATCATTTGTGCCGCAGTTGCCGTTTTCGGCGTAATCAACAACCCGACTGAAGGAGGTAAGCTTTAATGGATGAAAAGATTTTTACACAGGAGCAGATGGACGAGCTTATTGCTCTCCGCAGAGAGAAGAAGGTGCTTGAGCTGACTAAAATGGCGGAAAATCACCTTGAAAAGTATGGCGCGCCAAAGGATTTTGCCGCATTTCTCATCAGGGAAGGCGAGGAGGATACTCTTGATGCCGTGCAGAAATTTGCCGAAAGCTACGGCAGGGCGAAGGCCGATTTTGTGAAGGGTGCGCCCACACCGAAGGACGAGAGGGTTGTGCAGAGGGTCAGCCGAGGTGTGAAGAGGAAGTAAAGTTATCCCGTTGGGATGTGATATTCGGCAAAGCCGAGCGCTATATCCCTGCGGGATGCGATATATTTGCCAAGGCAAATGCGATATGTTGCCTTTGGCAACATTGAGGTGCCTGCGGCGCTATTAATTAAGGTGGGATGAGCAATGCTCACCCCTACAATATTTACTGACTATCTGTAGGGGAGGGGTTTCCCCTCCCGAAAACAAAAAAGGCAGTCATTGTGACTGCCTTTTCATTATTGTGGTATTATTTATCAAATCTTACTGTCACTGCGTAGACGTATTCGTAGCCGTCCGTCGCGTATTTTTCAGGGGTGTGGAAGGTTTCCACACCGTAGGTCGTCACCATGCTCTTGTCGGTGACAATCTGCACGATGAGAGGAATCTCCCGGCCATAGACGATTTTCTCCCTTACGCCCAGGCTTGTGGTTGTGGCTGTGACACGCTTTTCAACCTTTTCGCCGTTACTTACAGTGCGGCCGCTGTTGGTCTTGCTCTGGAGTGATATGGATATGTATTCACCAATATTATCAAACTCAAAAGCTACACGACCACGCTCATCGACAAACTGTCGGCTGCTTTTGTGGAGTTCTTTCCACTGTTTGCCCTCAAGCTTCCAGACTGTGATATCCATAGTCTGCACGTCCTCGCCCGGAAGGAAGTCGAAAATATGCTGGTCATTCTCCTTGCCGAGAAGCCACATCAGCTCGCGCTCCTTTTCTGTGAAGCCTGCGCGGAATATTGTCATCTCCTCGTCGCTCTGACTGCAGCCTGCAAGCAGGAGAAGGAGAGATAAAGTGATAACTAAAAGTAATTTCTTCATATTGTTATCCTTATTGTAATCAGAATCTATGGTTTGTCATTCCGAAGCAAAGCGAGGAATCTCCCTAACTTTTAAGGAGATCCTTCGTGCAATGCACTCAGGATGACACTAAATCGGGATTTATTTGCCGACGCAGAATTTGCTGAAGATTTCGTCCACAACGTCGACTGTCGGATTCTTACCGATGATTTCGCCTAAATATGCAAGGCCACGCTCTGCATCAAGCAGGAAGGCATCGGCTGTCTGTCCCATACGGGCAGAGATTTCCGCATCGTAGAAGGCTTCAGCCGCCTT
>JAFYNW010000382.1 GCA_017547995.1 Clostridia bacterium
GAGAAGTGACCTTTACGCAGGCTGTTATCTTAATGAAAAGCAGGAATTGGTCGTGCTTCTCACAAAGGACACCGCGGAAAATCGCAAGACTGTCTGCGCAGACCTGAATATCGAAATGGATAACGTCATATTCAAGGAGGCAAAGTATTCCAAAGCCTACCTTGATTCAATTCATAATGAGATTACAGAGGTTATGATAGCCCGCAAGTTTGAAACTATCGTAACGTCGGGTGTTATGGAGATGGAAAACTACGTGGAGGTAACACTTACAGAAGAAGATGCTGAAGCGATAGCCTTCCTCAATTGGCTCGATGATACAGGCGCAATCAATATTGTCTACGGCGCAGTTTCCACAACATCCACAATTATTACTCCAAAGTAAAAATATACTTGCAGGGACTGGATTCCCCGACAGTCCGTTTATTCAAATAACAAAAGCCTGAGGATTTTATTCCCCAGGCTTTATTTTTATGCCTTTTTAATCTTTCTTTCAGCAAATGAAATAATCTTTTCTGCCGCAAGCACCATAAAGTATGCAAGGACAATGCCGCCGAGAATATCAGTCGGATAATGTACAAACAGATAGAGTCTTGAAAATGCCACTATGGATGCGAAAATCAAAGCAAATATGCCGTATCTTTTATTGCATCTGTAAAGTGAGATAGCCGCCTCAAACGACGCGAGAGTATGCCCAGAAGGGAAGGAAAACTCGCCCGGATGCTCGATGATGAGCGCCACGCCATAAGCGTCGCAGGGACGAATTCTGGCGATGAGATTCTTGAGAATAATATTGCCGCACAGAAGTCCCAACAGAAGCGAAGCGCCTATGAGCAAGCCCCACTTTCTCGTCTTTTTCATCGTCATCAGAATGAGTGCGAGAATAATCCAGATAAGACCGCCGTTGCCGAGAGAAGAAATGAAAATCATCACCTTGTCGAGAAGAGGAGAAGTAAGATTTTCACGGATAAACATAAGGAAATTGTATTCCCAGATCAAAAAATCACCTGCTTTCAAGATATTTTGAATAGATTTTATAAATGTGCACAGACGCACTGCGCTCAATTTCATAAGTCGCGTACGGAGTATGGTCGATTACGTAATCATCACCGACAGTGTAAAGATACCTCGTTTCACATTCCTCGCCATACCACGTCTTTATAACGAGATAGTTGTGCATTTTTTCAATTTCATCGACCTCTCGCGGCATATACAGGGCTGTTTCCATATTCAGAAGGGCAGAGAGGAAACTGTCGATGTCAGCAGTATCGGTTATTTCGACAACACCAAGACTGCTCTGCTCGTTGACCTGCTCGAGGCTCACCTTCGTAACGCCCCTGCGCTCACTGAGTGCACAACACCACTTTATATTGGAATCGTCAGAATAAGCGTCGGTCTCACCCTCGGCATCGTAATAGCCATAAAGCAGATAAAGCATGCCGTCATTCTGGCTTAGCAGATAATACGTCTCATCACCATTCACAACGCGGAATGCAATGAGATTATCCCTGCGAAGCTTAGATGGGCTAATCTTATCATACCATACGGAATCAGAAAAATAATTGTCAAAGTTATCCTTCGTCAGCTCGATAAACTCAAACTTGCCAACCTCCACAGAAGGCTCACCGAAGCGGTCGTATGAAAAGCTCATATCCGAATCGAAATAAAAACGCTTGTTCATATCAACGGCATCCCAATTCTCATAAACCTTGTGCTGCGGAACAAAGCTGTTGCCGAATGGGAAAGGCACGTCAAGGCCGTAAGTATTGCGCCAACGGAGATAATTGCCGTCGAAATAGTATTCCATCTTCCACTTTTTCTGCGCGTAACCATCGGCATCAAACAAGGTCAGAATACTGCAGTAGTCATCCTCGCCTGCGTGAAGCGGATTGAACGAATAGCCGCTGTTATACCAATAATGAAGCTGATAATATGAGCCGTCGGTCATCTTAATAATGACAACGTCATCATCGTCGCTTACAACGCCTTCGTAGCTGCCCGAATAAAAACGCCCCTTGTCATTGTTGTTAATGGTGAAAACAAGAGCGTTCGCGGCATTTTCCGAAAGCTTTGCATCTCTGTGATACACGCCTTCGACCATAGCCGAATCTATGTTTTCCTTCGGGTGAAGAATACATACAAGCGCGATAAGTATAACGATGATTATAGTAAATATAGTAACATTTTTCGGCTGTTTTTTCAACAAAATAATATTTTTAATTCGCTTTTTCGTGTCGCCCTCGCCAAAAGCAAGAGGAGCAAGAGCCAGAAGCTTATGCCTGATGGCAAAATTGAGCAGCGACTGGGAATAATCTGCATAAATATCCCCGCCGTGTGATTTGAGCACAGCCTCGTCACAAGCCATCTCCATGTCTTCGCAAAGCATCTTATAGGCAAGCCACACAAGTGGATTAAACCAATGCACCGTAAGGGAGGCAAAGCCAATAATCTTGATAATATGGTCAAGGCGCTTTATATGTGTCTGCTCATGCAATATTATGTACTCCTGCTCGCTCTCGTTAAGAAAGTCAGGCAGATATATTTTCGGTCTTATAATCCCAAGCACAAAAGGCGAAGGAATATTGTTGGCGATATAAATATTGTTGCGGTAATGGAGAGCGCCGGACA
>JAFYNW010000383.1 GCA_017547995.1 Clostridia bacterium
CTGGGGCGAGCCGATTTATATCACGATTATGATTCTTTCCACCATAATCGACTACACCCACGGTATTCTTGTCGAAAGCAACCTTAATAAAGGCAACGTAAAGCGCGCCAAGATGTGGGTCGGCTCATCGGTATTCTTTAACCTTCTTTTGCTGACCTTCTTCAAATATTTCGACTTTATCGTCGGCAATATCCTTGCCATCGCGCCGAATCTTCCAATCAAGCCTATGGGCTTGCCGCTGCCGATTGGCATTTCATTCTACACCTTCCAGACGATGTCCTATACCATCGACGTATTCCGCGGTGACGCCAAGGCACAGCGCAACATCTTCGCTTTCGGCTCATTCGTAACGCTTTTTCCACAGCTTATCGCAGGTCCTATCATCAAATACAAGGACGTTGACGACCAGCTGACACACCGCACAGAATCCATTGAAAAGTTTGCAAGCGGTGTGGAAACCTTTATGGCGGGCTTGTGCAAAAAGGCACTGTTGGCAAACAATATCGGTCCATTATGGGATTCCATTTATGCCACAGGCATGGCAGACCAGTCTGTACTCTCCCTCTGGCTTGGCATTATCGCATTCGTGCTTCAGCTTTACTTTGACTTCTCGGGCTATTCCGATATGGCACGAGGCCTGGGCAGAATGCTCGGCTTTGAGTTTATGATTAACTTCAATTATCCGTTTATCTCCAAAAGCATTACTGAATTCTGGAGAAGATGGCACATCTCTCTCGGCTCCTGGTTCAGAGAATACGTATATATCCCATTGGGCGGCAACCGCTGCTCCAAGGCACGTAACTTTTTCAATATCTTCGTGGTATGGGCAACAACGGGCATCTGGCACGGCGCAAGCTGGAACTTCTTAGTATGGGGACTTATCTTCGCAGTGCTTCTTATGCTTGAAAAGGGCTTCCTGCTCAAAAAGCTCAACAAGGCGCCAAGCTTTATTTCTCACGCATATACATTATTCTTTGTCCTTCTCTCCTTTGTATTCTTCGCAATCGAGGATATGGGCGCCGGCATGACTTATCTCGGCGGTATGTTTGGCTTGCAGGATATTCCGCTCGTCAACGCCGACTTCCTTTACAATATCCGCAACTATGGCACACTGCTCGTTATTCTCTTTATCGGCGCAACGCCTTTTGCAAAGAATACATTCAGTAAGCTTCGTGAAAAGGGCGAATGGCTTGTGCCTGTGCTGTGTATGATTGGTCTTATCATTTCGACAGCATATCTTGTTGACGCAAGCTACAACCCATTCCTTTACTTCCGTTTCTAAGAGGTGAATTATGAAAAAGACAAATAAAATCACAACCTTCACCTTTGTCGGCTTTATCGCGGTGTTTTTCTTACTGCTCATCGTGATGCCGAAGGCCGAGTTTTCCGAAATGGAAAACCGCAACCTTGCACAGATGCCGAAGTTTACTTTTGAAAGATTATTCAACGGCAAGTTTACAAGCGAATTTGAAGAATACGTCACAGACCAGTTTGCATTCCGCGATGCATGGGTCGGCATGAAGTATTTCTTTGAAAAGGCGCTTCTCAAGACGGAAAACAACGGCATTTATTTTGCCGACGACGGCTATCTTATGACAAAGTTTGTCACCCCTGACGAAAGCCGTCTTGATATCAACTACGGCGCAGTCAGCAAGCTTGCCGCAAGCCTTGATATTCCCGTTAAGTTTTCCCTTATCCCTATGTCAAGCTATATCCACGCTGACAAGCTTCCAAGTAATGCTAACCCATACGACCAGCAGATTCTTCTCGACAGAGCGGCTGAGATGGATGAGTATTTCGATTTGAGCCAGACTCTCCTTGCACACAAGGACGAATATATCTATTACCGCACAGACCACCACTGGACAAGCGACGGGGCGTATTATGCCTACGAGAAGATTTGTCAGGAATATGGTCTGACACCAAGTGACAGAGTGCTTCGCGAGGAATATCCTGATTTCTACGGCACACTTTATTCCAATGCAGGGGCACGCGCTGTGAAATCCGACACGGTTGCCACATATATGCTTCCTCAGCTTGAGGTGCGTGACGAAAACGGCAATCCGCGCGACCTATACGA
>JAFYNW010000384.1 GCA_017547995.1 Clostridia bacterium
AGAAAGCAGTTCAAATTCCTTGTAAGTAAGCTGCACGCGGTTGCCGTCTATCACAACGGTATGCTCGTCCAAATTGACCACCAAGCCGCCTACCTTCAGCAGCTTGGATACCTGCTGAATCTGACTGCGGCGCAGTACGGCTTTGACTCTGGATACCATCTCCATCATGCTGAATGGTTTGACGATATAATCATCAGCGCCCAGGTCGAGACCGCGGATACGGTCATATTCCTGACCCTTGGCAGTTGCCATGATAACAGGGATACTGCAAAGGTCTGCCGCTTCCTTCATCTTTCTCAGAATCTCAATGCCGTCCATACCCGGCAGCATTACGTCCAGAACAATCAGCTCAGGCTTTTCTTTTTTCACCGCATCCCAGAAGGAAATGCCGTCTTCAAAGCCTCTGGTTTCAAATCCGGCGGAGTTCAAGGCATAGATTGCAATGTCACGGATAGCCCCGTCATCCTCAACGTACCAGATCATTTTTACACCTCCTTGTGTGTACCTGTTACAGAATAAATTACCCACTCGGCAATATTGGTCGCATGGTCTCCGATGCGTTCAAAATACTTGGAAATCATCAGAAGATCAAGGGCAAACTCGCCGTCAGCAGGGTTTTCTGCAATCAGATTGATTATGCCGCTCTTTACTCGGGAGAAGAAGTCGTCAACCACGTCGTCCTTGTTGATAATTTCCTGCGCAAGCTCTATATCCTTCTTTACAAAGGCATCTACACTGCCTGTAACCATCTGTACAGTTTCGCGTGCCATTTCCAGAATCAGCTCCATACCTTCCATTGTATGACCATTAAGGAAAGTGACGATTTCCGCAATATCCTCTGCCTGGTCGCCAATGCGTTCCATATCGGTAATCATCTTGAGAGCCGCGGAGATAAGACGGAGGTCCTTTGCCACAGGCTGCTGATGAAGCAGGAGCTTCATGCAACGATTTTCGATTTCTCTTTCCATGCGGTCGATTACAGAGCTTGTTTCGTTTACTTTTGCGGCAAGAGCCATATCTCCTGTGCTGAGTGCCTTTGCCGCGGATGCAATAGCCTCTTCGCACATAGCACCCATTTCAATAATTTCACGATTAAGTTCAAAAAGCTGTTCGTCAAATCTGTTTCTCATATTTTTCTCCTATCCGAATCTGCCTGTGATATAGTCTTCTGTACGCTGATCCTTTGGCTGAGAGAAGATATCGTCTGTCTTGCCAAACTCAACCAATTCGCCAAGAAGTAAGAATGCCGTATAGTCGGATACGCGGACAGCCTGCTGCATATTATGTGTTACCATAACGATTGTATATTTATCCTTAAGTTCAAGAACAAGCTCTTCAATGCGCGATGTGGAAATAGGGTCGAGGGCCGATGTTGGCTCATCCATAAGAAGAATCTTAGGCTGTACAGCCAACGCTCTTGCGATGCAAAGACGCTGCTGCTGACCACCAGACATACCGAGAGCATTCTTCTTCAGTCTGTCCTTTACCTCGTCCCAGATAGCGGCATCACGCAATGCACGCTCTACAATCTCGTCAAGCTCCACCTTATTTGTAATGCCGTGTGTACGAGGACCGTAGGCGACGTTGTCATAGATGCTCATAGGGAATGGGTTTGGTTTCTGGAATACCATGCCGATTTCTTTGCGAAGATTATTCACGTCAACTTCCTTTGAGAAAATGTCAGTGCCGCCGTATCGGATATCACCTGTGATTTTCACGCCTGGAATAAGGTCGTTCATTCTGTTAAGTGTTTTGAGAAAAGTGGACTTGCCACAGCCGGAAGGGCCGATAAATGCGGTAATGTTTTTCTCAGGGATTTCGATATTTACGTTTTTCAATGCCTGATGTTCACCATACCACAGGCACATATCTTTAACAGTAATTATATTACTCATATATTTCTCCTTTTTGCAAAATACTTCTGTACCAACGTTGCTGCAAAGTTAATTATAACTGTAAGAATCATAAGAATTGCGGCAATGGCAAATGCCACGCCAAATTCGCCCTGCTCTTTTGCATATACGTAAAGAGCAACTGTAAGGCTTGCGCCCGGTGCGGCAAGACCGCTTATAATATCGCTTGCCGTGTGTGCAAAGCCTGCTGTGAAAAGAAGTGCGGCAGATTCACCGAGTATTCTGCCGACAGACAGAATACAGCCTGTGATAACGCCGTCCACACATCCCGGAAGCACGACTGTACGCACAACTCTCCATTTGCCTGCGCCGAGGCCGAATGCGCCTTCACGATAAGACTGTGGAACAGTCTTGAGGCTTTCCTGTGTTGTACGCATGATAGTAGGAAGATTCATAATAACAAGTGTGAGAGCACCTGCCATAAGACAAGTTCCCATATTGTTGGAAAAGAGGAGCATACCCACAAGACCGTAGATGATGGATGGGATACCCGAAAGTGTTTCGGCAGCATACTCGATGATGCCGACAACCTTCTTGTTGGATGCGTACTCTGTAAGATAGATTGCCGCGCCGACACCGAGAGGCAATACGATAACCAGAGTTGCAAGAACGATATATACTGTATTAAGAATGTCAGGAAGAATGCCTATTCGCTCTGTAAGATAGCTTGGCGACGTGGAAAGAAGCTCCCACGTGATATCAGGTACACCCTGAGACATAACGTAAAGCAAAAGAAAAAGTACAAGCGCGGCTGTGATACCTGCCGATACAAGCATCAGTGCCTTCATCAGCACCTCAAAGCCTTTTCTTTTTTTCGATAATGATTTATTCAACATAAATTACTCCGTTTCTCTCTTGAGGAAGAAGTTCAATGTAGCATTTATAAGCATAATGAACAAGAACAATACCAATGCGATTGAAAACAATGCCTGTCTCTGCAAGCCGCTTGAATAAGCCATTTCGCTGGACACGGCAGTTGTCAGGAAGCGTACACTCTGGAAGAGCGAGTCTGGCATATTCGGCACGTTACCGGCTACCATCATGACAGCCATAGCTTCGCCGATTGCACGGCCGACACCGAGCACCACGGAAGCGGCGATACCGCTTTTTGCGGCAGGGACGGAAACCTTGAAATAGGTTTCCACAGGTGTTGCACCGAGTGCAAGGGATGCGTCCTCATATTCCTTCGGCACAGCATCGAGAGCTGTGACAGACATTTTGATAATAGACGGCAGAATCATAATCGCAAGAACAACGATTGCCGCAAGCAGGCTTGCGCCGTCAGGCACGTTGAATAACTTACGGATGCCAGGCACAAGCACAAGCATACCGACAAGACCGTAAACAACAGATGGAATACCTGCAAGCAGGCTGACTGCCGACTGCATCACAGCCTTGACCTTTGGTGTTGCCATTTTGGAAAGATATACCGCAGTCATAAAGCCAATTGGTACACCGATGATAATCGCGCCCGCTGTGCCGTAAATACTTGTAAGAATAATTGGCAGAATGCCGTATTTTGGCTCGGATGCGGTGGATGCCCATTCTTTGCCGAAGAGGAAGTCGAAGAGGCCGATTTCGCGGATTGCAGGGATGCCTGAAATAACCAGATAAACTGTAATCAACAGTACACA
>JAFYNW010000385.1 GCA_017547995.1 Clostridia bacterium
CAGTTTGATCACGGGACCGCAGGAGCGCCAGAGCGCGACCGGTGGCGAGTGCCACCGCACCTAATCAATTCTTGCGGGTTCCCTGACGAGCCTGCTCGTTAGGGTAAAATTACCCCTGGACCCCCTTGTGTGTTCGTTCCTCACAAATGGACAGATTGGAAAGGTTACTGCTCCATTTATGGGTAGAAAGTAATCATACGCATGGCTGGCAGGCCAATTATATGCGCACTTGTGTGCCGCTTGCATCGTATAGGGCTATGCCCGAAAAAGAAAAACCACCCGCTATGCAGGTGGATATTTTTATAGTTACTTATTCCCATTATGAAGCTTGCGGGAGGAATCCATCACAGGCACAAGGCAGGTCACCATGCAGAAAACAGGCGCAAGGGCATCCGGTCTGTAAATGTAAAGATAGGAAAACGCCATGATATATGCCACGGAGAAAGCAAAAATACCCAGATTCTTTTTGCTGAAGCGGTGACGGATGAGCTTGAAAGAAGCAACCACAGCGGCAAGGCACATAAATGCAAACGGAACCCAGAGGAAAAGGGAAACGGCAATATCAAAAACTCCTAAAAATAACTTTGTCATAATATATCCTTTCTTCAGCCTCGGCTGAAACCAAACGAAAAACCGAATCTTTGTTCTGGTTGTATTATAGCATATCGAACATCTGTTTGTAAAGAGGAAAACGAAAAAATGTTCGATAATTTTTCGAAAAACGGGAAAATGTAAAATACACTTGACATTTTGGCGGTGGTATGATATTGTATAAATGTAAAGTGTACTTTACAAAACTGATCAGTACAAACGGGAGGTATTCTCTTGAATAACATTATCAAAGAACTGCGCAAGCAGAACAAAACAACGCAGGACGAGCTTGCGACAAGCGTAGGCGTAACGCGCCAGACAATAATTTCGCTTGAAAACGGCAAGTATAACGCATCTCTGCAGCTTGCCTATAAAATCGCGAAGTTTTTCGGCAAGACTATAGAAGAGGTATTTATTTTTGAGGAGGAATAGGATGGAATACACAAAAAAGCTTAAAAAGAGACTTTACGTTGCAATCGCATTTATAATAATCGGTGCACTCACGGCCGGCTATGCAATTATGGCTCAGGTTGAAAACGAGTTTTTCACTTCTTACGGCATCGCACTCATTGTGTGCGGTATTATCCGCATCAGAAGACACGTCAGAATGACAAAAAACGAAGATGCTGTGAAAATGCAGGAGATTGCCGAAAAGGACGAACGAAATCTTGCAATTGCTGAAAAGGCGAAAAGCTGGGCATTCGGCTCGTATATAATTATAGTGGGCGTGGCGGTCATTCTGCTTGAAATTATGGGCTGCGAAGACATCGCCATTGCGGCTGCAATGTCTGTATGCGGACTCATGGTGCTTTACTGGCTTTGCCACATGGCTGTAAGCAGAAAAATGTAGTTAATATTGCATTTTGCGCCCCTATATGTTAAAATGAAAATAATACACACAGTAGCCTCCGATTATATCAGGGCATATTCAGCGGCGAGATATTTTTTCGTCAGGGTGGATAAAAGCCGCAGGCAATACTTTGTGTATTAACGAGGATTTTTA
>JAFYNW010000386.1 GCA_017547995.1 Clostridia bacterium
CGGGATTGGATGTGCAGGAAAGTATGGCATACAAAAAAGACCGCCATAATGACGGTCTTTCATATAATATATTGACATCCGGATATGGACTAGCTTTCTTTTCTGATTTCGCCTGCGGCCTGAAGTGCCATCTTTGTGAGAAGAGGACCGACAAGCTCGTAAACGAGTGTTGCGCAAAGCACAACTGCTCTTATCTGTGTGCCGAATTCAGGCAATTCTGTCATTGCAATCTGTGCAAGACCGATGGCAACACCGGCCTGTGGAAGAAGTGTGATACCAAGATACTTCTTGATATTTTCGTCAGCCTTGACAACTGCCGAGCCAACATACGCACCTACGTATTTGCCGACGCTTCGTGCTGCAAGGTAAATCACACCGATGAGGCCGACCGATGGGAGAATTGCAAGGTCGAGCTCAGCACCTGACACGAGGAAGAAGAGCATATATACTGGCACTGTCCATTCGTCGCACTTATTGAGAATCTTTTCAGCATCGCGTGAAAGATTGATAAGCACTGCACCGATGCTCATGCAGAGCAAAAGTGAGGAAAGATGGAACATTTCAGCCGCCGCTGTACCGATGAGGACAGACGTTACTGTGAGATTAAGACGGTTTGTGCCTGATGGGAAAAGCTTTACACAATATGCCATAACGAAACCGATGACACCGCCTGCAAGGAGGGAAAGCACGATTTCAAGCACAGGCTCAACTACAACGGACATAATTGTCATTGCGCTGCCCATGCTCATTGACACGGCAATTGTGGAGAAAAGCGAGAATATCATAAGACAGACGGCGTCGTCCATTGCAACAACAGGAAGGAGTGTGCTTGTGACAGGGCCTTTAGCCTTGTACTGACGTACTACCATAAGTGTTGCGGCAGGCGCTGTTGCCGCCGAGATAGCACCGAGTGTGAGTGCCATCGGAATTGGATAACCAAAGAGAATCAGAGCACCAGTAACCAGGATTACGGCCATAAATCCCTGCCACATTGTAATCGTTGTGGCGCTGCTGCCGATTTTCTTGATATTGGAAAGTTTGAATTCGCCGCCGATGGAGAATGCGATGAATCCGAGTGCGATTGTTGTCACGATCTTCATGCTTTCGAGCATTTCAGATGTCATGATGTTGAGGAAAGACGGGCCGGTGATAAGACCTGCTACGAGATATCCAGTAACATTTGGCAGGTGAAGCTTTTTGCATACAAAGGTCATGACCATACCGCAGAACATGAGTACAGCAAGACTTGTAAGCATTTCCATTGTTTATTTGCCTCCGATACCTTCGACGTCGAGAACCGGAAGAACAAACATAACGCCTGTATTAGGCTTGTTGAACTGACCTACTTCTCTGTGGATGATGTCCTTGGCTTTTCTGATGAGTTCATCTTCGAGAAGAACGACGAGCATCTTATTGAGCTCATTTTCAGGATTGATGAACTTTCTGAGAGAACCGAAAATTGAAGGTGGCTCGATGGATGCTCTGTCAAGAGCGGCAAGCATACCTTCACAGTCGAGAACAGATGCACCCTTGATGCCTTCTTCCATAAATGCGGAGAGGACGTTAGGCACTTTTTCTGTCTGGTTTGTGATGACAACTAAAAGCTGCATTGATTTTACCCCCTGTTATAAAAATAGCCTCATTACTGGCTTATCTTCGGCAGATATCAGCAAGAGGTTTTTGGGTCAGGGCGGTCAATATTATGATCGGAGTGGCGGAAAAAGATCTGTTGATAATCACGTCTGCCGTATTGAAAAGTCAGTCTGGCTTAATGATTTTAACGTGTTACAGTATACTCCCGCTTTTCCAAAATTTCAAGAGGAATTCTATACGAAGTTTATAATAATTTAGCTCTGTTTTTATAGAAATTGCACAGTGTGTAATCTGACACATACATTGTCGACATTTTTCTGCAATTTGCTTGTAAAATTTAATATTTTCAGTTGATTTTTGTTTGTTTTTCGTTATATAATATAAATTAGCCAAGATGGGACTTTCGTGAAACTTTTCAGGTTATTTCCCCGTCAATACTGTATGAATCAAAATCGCCTTACAGGGCAGAAAGGACGTGCCGTGAAGAAATTTTCTCTCTTGCTTGCCTATCTTATTTTAATAGCTGTATGCACTTTTATCGGGCCGCAGAGGATTATTGCTCCGGCACAGACCGATGATATCGCCCGCGAAATACAGAATACCGAGGCTATAATGGCCGAAATCACAACTACAGACCTGACTGTGCCTGCAGATGAGGTTGCTGAGGTAATTGAGCTTGAAGCTCCGTCTGAGGAGATTGATGCTGAAATCATCAATGCGGTTGCCGATGACGTCCTTCCTTTCACTATGGAAAACTCGCTTATCATCGGCGACTCCCGTGTGACAGGTCTTCGTGATTTTTCCGGGCTTGAGGGCGTTGATTACTTTGCCGATATCGGCATGAACGTCTACGTTGTCTGCAAAAAGGAGCTGCCTGTGGGCGATATGGGCGATATTTCCCTCGAGGCTCTGCTTACAGCCAAGACTTACGACAAGATTTACACCATGCTTGGCATCAACGAGGTCGGCTACAATTATGCTGTGACCGCCAGAAAATATGGCGAGCTTATCACTCTTATCAAGGCTCATCAGCCTGACGCTGAGATTTTTGTGATGGCAAATCTCCACGTCACAGAGGAGCATGCGCTCAACTCGAAATACACTACAAACGAGGCTATCGACGACTTGAATGAGCATATTTATCGTGTTTCTGTCGATGAAAGATGCCATTATCTCGATGCGAATACGTATTTTGACGATGAAAACGGCTTCCTGCCTGAGGAAAAGGCTGAGGATGGCATGCATCTCTTCCCTAGTCAGTACGTGCTGTGGGGACAGTGGATATCCGATATGAGTCAGCAGATTATCTCACCCAAGCAGGTGTCTGACCATTAAATAATTGGAAACGAGGTTATTGCTATGAAACAGGGCAACAAAAACAAGGCTATAATTTACATAATGCTTTCGGCATTTTTCTTTGCGCTGATGAATATTTTCGTCAAGCTGGCAGGGGATATTCCTTCTATGCAGAAGAGCGTATTCCGCAATGCCGTGGCGCTGATTTTCGCATTTGCAATCATCAAAAAGCAGAATATTTCGCTCAAGCTTGGCAAGGGCGACGGCAAATATCTCCTTCTCCGCTCGGTTTTCGGCACACTGGGCATTCTCTGCAATTTCTATGCCGTTGACCATATGATGGTGGCTGATGCATCTATTCTTTCCAAGCTTTCACCATTCTTCGCAATCATTTTCTCCTATTTCATTCTTAAAGAAAAAATCAAGCCTGCACAGTTTGGCTTTATCGCTCTCGCTTTCGTCGGTATGCTCTTTGTAGTCCGTCCCGGCTTCACAGACGTGTCCCTCTTCCCTGCCTTCATGGGTGTCATGGGCGGTGTGACTGCAGGCGCGGCTTACACTTACGTGCGTGTGCTCGGCTCACGCGGTGTCAAGGGCCCTGTGATTGTATTTATGTTTTCCACATTCTCCTGCCTTGCAGTGCTTCCTTTCATCATCGCTGATTTCACACCGATGAGCACAATGCAGCTTATGTATCTCATTCTCGCAGGTCTTGCCGCATCCGGCGGTCAGTTTTCCGTTACTGCGGCATACTCCAATGCTCCTGCAGGCGAGATTTCGGTTTACGATTACACACAGATTATCTTCGCAACTATTCTTTCATTCATCTTCCTCGGCGAAGTGCCTGACGCTATCAGCTTTGTAGGCTATGCAGTTATCTTTGCGGCCGGCCTTATGATGTTTATGTACAACAACAAGAAAGCGAAGTAGGCTATGCGACAGCAGATAATGGATATTCTTAATAAAATGGAGTCTGTTTATACCAATGCTCTCCGCGGAGACCCGTCTGCCTTCCGTTTTGACGGGATTTTCGATGAAAAGCTCGGTATGGTGGATGCCAACCGCAGAAATCGTCTCGCTCTCGGCTATTACATGCTTTTCAGCGGCAATCAGGAGGAAACTGTGGCTTCCTTCCTCTTTTCCGAGGAGGTCAAGGCTATAAAGTCTGTAGGCGAAATCACGGCCAACGATTGCCTTGACGTGCTGACCTTCATTTTGCAGAAGTATAACGAGGACCGCCGTTACGATATACTTTTCGACCGTCTCCGCAAGAATCGTCTCGGGCATTTTGAGGATTACGACGTATATAAGGAGCAGAAAATGCTGAACGAATATACGGATAGTGAACTTAAAGAATTATATGAAAAACTCAAATAAAAAATCAAGGCACTCATTGTGAGTGCCTTTTTTCTATCTCTTTTTATACATTAAAAGCTGAGGGTCAGCGCCATTTTCGCCATAGGTGCAAACTATAAGGAAGTCAGCATTGGCTGCAATTCCGAAGCATTTTCCGCCTACTGTTTCAAGCTGATTGCCCAGATATGTTGCATTGTCATCGAGCAGCTTTACCTTCTCCCCGTTTGGCATGGTATACTCCATATTTATATAGCCGCCTACGAGAGCATTGAGCCTTGTCACTTCCGGCATGCCTGCTATATTGAGGGCGTTAAACTCATCGATAAGCTGATTTTTGAAGTTTTCAAAGCTTTCCGCATTTTTAATATTTTCCTGATTTTTCCAGTAATTCAATTTTGGAAGCATCTCCTTCATATAATTGCGCACCTGCTCAGGCGTAAAATTATCACTTGCCATCGTCCCCGCGCACACTTCGATCAGATCGTCCATATCGTGGTACATATACTCTCCGTCGGCATAGCACCATTTGCAGTATTCCTCATTAAAAAATCCGTCACTTTCCACGCTTATATTTCCATCCTCAAGAGGCATACCACAGCACTGACAGACGAGCTTTTGCGGAGAGCCGAGCAGAGTGTTGATGGACACGCCGAAAAGCTTCGAAAGCAGCTTGAGAGTTTCGGTATTCGGTATGCTTTCGCCGTTTTCCCAGCGTGACACAGCCTGACGTGTGACGAATATTTTTTCAGCAAGAGCCTCCTGAGAAATCCCGGTTTTCATTCGCAAATCACGGATAATTTCCTTTGTTTCCATTGTTTCACCGCCTTTTTGTTATATTTAAATTATAATATCCCGCGCCAAAAAAGACAAGCAATTTGCTATTGCTGTTTTTAATGCAAAAATAAAGCCTCCCTGCTGGGAGGCATATATTTTAATGTACGCCTTGATAGGGTCGATTTTTCATCCCCTCGTGTATATTATGAGGAAAATCGAAAAAAGGGGCTAATGCATGACAAGCTCATTTCAAAAAAC
>JAFYNW010000387.1 GCA_017547995.1 Clostridia bacterium
CGGCATGGGCATTTCCGCTGAGGTAATTGCATTTTACTATAACAGCCGTGATATCGGCACTAAAAAATAAAAAATCCCCATCGTGTGATGTGGATAATTTTTTGCTTAAATTGCGTATACGATTGCGCCGAGGATTGCTGAGATTACGATGAGCATTATAGGGCTTATCTTTTTGCCGATGAGCTTTTTCGAGCCAAACATAAGGCCGAGAAGCACGATTGTAAGGCCGAAGGATTTTACGTTGAAGGTAGCGCCCGGCATAATTGGCAGAGCATTTTTCGCAATCATATATACGCCTGTTGCAAGGACGATGCCGATTACGCAAGGCTTGAGGCCGCGGAGGATTGCCTGCACGTATTTGTTTTTCAGTAGGTTTTTAAGCACTGCCATAACGAGAAGAATGATGATGAATGATGGCAGTACAACGGCTGTTGTGGCAAGGATTGCACCGAAAATGCCAGCCTGACTGCTGCCGACGTAAGTCGCGAGATTTACCATAATAGGGCCAGGTGTGCTTTCGGCAACGGCAATCATATATGTAAGTGCTTCGTCAGTAAGCCAGCCGTAAGAAAGCACAACGTCACGTATGAGAGGAATTGCGCCGTAAGCGCCGCCAAAGGCGAAACAGCCCACGCGAAGGAAACCGATAAACAAATCGAGAAGAATCATTATTTTGCTCCTCCCTTCTTACTCTGTACGCAGAAGATTGTAAGGCTGACGCAAGCCGCAACAATCATAAGGCTGATGGATGAGAAATTGAGCGCAAAAATATTGATGAGAAGCATTGCCACTGCAGAGCATGCCATAATTGCCTTTGGCACGACTTTATTATGCATTTTCTTGATCATTGTGACAGCCGCGTCTAAAATGAGGACGCCCACTGCGATTTTGATGCCCTTGAATGCATTGGCAATAACGGCAATTTCAAGGAAGTTATCGAGAAACATTGAAATAGCGTAGATTACGGCAAAGGATGGAAGGACGATGCCGAGAGTTGCGACAAGCGAGCCGATAAAGCCTGCCTGTTTATAGCCGACGAATGTGGCGCAGTTGATGGCGATAGGACCCGGTGTGCTTTCGGCGATGACTGTAACGTTCATCATTTCATCGTGGGTAATCCATTTTTTGCGCTCGACGCAGTTGTTTTCAATCATTGCAATCATTGCATACCCGCCGCCGAAGGTGAAGAAGCCTATCTTCATAAAGGTCAGGGCTAGGTCGGTAAGTATGTTTTTCTTCATATTTCCTCCTTGTTTTCGTGGCATTTACAGCCTGAATGGCAGGAATGCTCTCCGCCTTTTTTCACTTGAGCAAGGGTTGTGAGATGATTTGCAAGGGCCTTGAGTGCCGCCCTGTCCACCTCATAGTGCATAAAATAGCCCCGCTTTTCCCCCGAAACAAGCCCCGCCTCACGAAGCACTCTTATGTGCTGTGAAACTGCCGCCTGAGTTATCCCCAGCTTGTTTGCAAGAGAGCGGACACACATATTATGCCTCAGGAGTATTTCAACAATCTTCATGCGGTTATCATCACCAAGTGCCTTGAGCATAAGATTTACATCCATAATTACCCTCCTTCTGATTAAGTGATTACTTAATCAGATTATACTGCCGTTTTTTGATTAAGTCAACACTTAAATGGATATATAAAAAAAGAAGTCCCGCAGGACTTCTTACATTTTATCGATTGCTTCGAGGATTTTCTTTTCACTGAGAGGCTTTGTGATGACAGCCTTTGCACCGCTTTCGATGCAGCTGTTAACAAAGGCTTTATGGCCGAGTGAGGACATGAGAATTACGTTTGCCTCAGGATTTATCTTCAGGATAGCTTCGAGCACCTCTACGCCGTCTTTGCCTGTGAGGGAAATATCCACAAGGGACACCTCAGGCTGAAACTCCTGATAAAACTCAACTGCCTGATTACCGTTGATGGCATCGCAAAGCACGATATGTTCGTGTTTTGTAAGGATTTTTCTGATATTCTGGCGTTCGTGAGCCAGGTCATTGCAAATCATAAAGCTTTTTGACATAATTTATTCCTCTGTTTTCGGGAGGAGCAAGCGCCTCCCCTACGTTTTTTGATTAAATAACAAAAAAGACACGACCTAGTCGTGTCTTTGGAGCTGGTGGACGGACTTGAACCCCCGACCTGCTGATTACAAATCAGCTGCTCTACCGGCTGAGCTACACCAGCATATTTGCTGTACTCTCTCGAGTGCTTGTATATAATAACACAAGTTTTCTCATTTGTCAACACTTTTTACGAAAAATTATATATTTTTCTTTATTCGGTTTCCATTGACAAACCGTACCGTTTTGTACGATAATATAATAATAGAAAGCGAGGTCATTGCTATGAGTCTGAAAAACAAATATAATCTTCTGTATTTTCTCTTCTGCCTTGTCGGCTGCTGTATCGGCGGCTTCGTGGCGGTATTTCTTCAATATAAAGGTGTATCCAACACTCAGATTGGTCTTGTAACCGGTATAGGCTGTGCCTCGTCCATCCTGCTTGGTCCTTGGTTTTCAAACCTCTTAACAAAGCTGGAATGGCTCTCGCCTAACAAGCTTCTCTTTGCAATTTACGGCTTTATTGCCATTGCATTCCCGCTTATCGCCTATCTCAACCTTTCGCCAATCGTGATTATGGTCATCTACATCGTGATGTATTCACTTTATATCTGCTCCAACTCCTTCGTTGTAATCATTGCCAGCGGCTATACGCTCAAGGGTGTTGACATCAACTTCGGTCTTGCAAGAGGCCTTGGCAGTACGTCCTGGGCATTCACAAGCCTTTTCGGCGGCTCTATCATTGAAATCTTCGACGCGAGAATCCTTGCAGTTGGTTTTGTGATTTTCACACTTATGATGTTCGCACTTATGTTCACAATGCCTGAGGTCCGCATGAGAGCGGCAAAGGGCGAAAAGGGCGGCTCTGTCGGTCATATCATCAAGACCTATCGCAGCTACTTCCTGGTGCTTCTCGGCTTTGCAATCTGCATTATGGCAAGCACAATGCTTGGCACGTATCTTCCTAATATTGTAAGAAGCCTCGGCGGTACAACGGCGACATTCGGCATCGCGGCCTTTGCTTCGGCATTCAGTGAATTGCCTGTTATGGCTATGGCGGCAAAATGGATGAAGAAATGCAATCCTATGACTCTCTTCACCATCGGCGGTATCGCATATATCTGCCGTACGTTTATCGTCTGCTTCGCGCCTAACGTGACTGTTCTTGTAATCGGTATGCTTTTCCAGAGTATTTCCTATGGTCTTATCACGGCTGTTGTTACTTATTACGTAATGTACAACCTTGCTCCTCAGGATCAGGTTATGGGACAGTCGATGATTGGTATGATGACAAGCGGTATCGGCTCGACGCTCGGCAACGTCATCGGCGGCGTATTGCAGGACACATACGGTCTCGGCGCTATGTACACAGCATCCTGCGTGCTCATCGTTGTGGGCGCTCTCGTCATTGCTTCAGCAAGATTTGCTGAAAAGAAAAAAGCTTAGATTAAAAATGAAAACCGGCTCAGACGAGTCGGGTTTATTTTTTGCGTTTATCTTGCAGCAGATGGCCATACAGCCTTGTCTGGTGCATTTTTGAATATTGGTGTGTATTTGTCTTCCGCAACGTAAAGAATCTTTATATCACCCTCAATTTTCTTGTCGATGATATTCATAAACGGTCTGTTAAGCACTGTTCTACACTGTTCATTTGAGCCGATTGGAAGCCCAGAGCCATCACAGGCATACATGCACTGGAACAACAGATACGTAGGCTCATCTGACGCTATGTTAGACTTGTTCTGACCGATATAATAATCAGAGAATTCCTGTGGATTTGATGTTGCGAATACTTCGTAGCTTCTGTGAGCATAGTCACCACCGTGGACTATCTGCACCATATCAACAAAATAATATATATCATTTTGCTTGAAATAATTATAGACATGTCCGCCTTCGTTGGCACTTTCCTGTACATACCCTTGCTCATCAAAATCTCCACAAAGAAGATAATTAAGCAGATTACTGCCCCCACCGCAATTTCCCTTATTTTCATTGAATACAGTCTGTGCAGAGCGATTTACATGCCATTCAATACCATTATACGAAACGCAAAGGTCACCATTTGTTCCTCCGTAGCCTTTCTGATGGAGATACTGTACAGCATCAGCCAGAGTGGAAATCTTTTGTGCAACCGCATCCAATGTAAGTTTATCCTTGATCATCTTCTGGATTTCATCCACGCCGTACTGAGGGCGACCCAACTCAAACGGAATCTTGTAATAGTCGATGATGGAATCGTAATTTACATTCTTTACAAAATCAACAGTTGCCAGATTCTTCGTGCCGTCATAGCCTACTGTAAGGCCGTAAGCCTCGGCGAGTGCGCGGAGTGGTGCATAGGTTGTGCCGTTGTATGCAAATACAGGCACATTCTTGCCGTTTACATCCTTCGGTTGGAACACTTCGCCATTTACTTCGATATTGATTGGTGTGACGGTGATATTGGTCTGCTTCGTCATAGCTTGGGCTGTACCTTTGCTTCCTGCAAAGTTGCCCGATGGTGTACCGTTGACTGTGGCGAGATTTTTCTCACCATTATAGCCTACATCAAGGCCATAAGCTTCAGCAAGGGCGCGTAGCGGCGCATAAGTTGTGCCGTTGTATGCAAACACAGGCACATTCTTGCCGTTGGCATCGGTAGGCAGGAAGTTTTTGCCACCCACCATAACGTTGATTGGGTCTACTGTGATTGTACGGCTTTGTGCCGCCTTGACAGGCATTACTGTGATGAGTAAGGCCGAGCAAAGGAGGAAAGCCAGAAATTGCCTGATTTTCATTATTACACCTCGCTGTATGAGTATGGCTTAATTATAGCATTGTGAAGATAAGATTACAAGAAATAAAAAAGACCCACAGGCGTGGGTCAATTAAAGTGAAATATCCTTCAGATGTGAAATAATGACCTGGGGTCATTGTGAAGTTCTATGCTGCCGCATAAAGTGAAATAAAATAAATCCCCTCACGCCCGCAGGCATTTCACATTGCGCAGCAATATTTCACACGCTTTACGTATTTCACAAATCCTGAAAAGGATTTATTTAACTGCAAAAAAGCCAGGTCAATGACCTGGCTTTTTGCTGGTGGGAGATGGTGGATTCGGACCACCGAAGTCGAAAGACAACAGATTTACAGTCTGCCCCCTTTGGCCACTCGGGAAATCTCCCATATATTGGAGCTGGTGGACGGACTTGAACCCCCGACCTGCTGATTACAAATCAGCTGCTCTACCGGCTGAGCTACACCAGCGTTTTTGCCGTTTCTCTCGAGTGCTTGTATATAATAACACAAGTTTTCTCGTTTGTCAACACTTTTTCAAAATATTTTTTAAGATTTTTTCAAAAGTTTTTCAGAGGCATTGTGAAGGATGGAAAGCAGTGATGGCGCGAGCATACTGTTTTCCTTTGGAAGGCCTGCCATGGACACAGGAACGGAGATTTCTTCACGGGCAAGCTCCTTGAGGCGAAGCTCACTCTTCTTCATTTCAAGGTCACAGCTTTCAGAGAAAGTATCCTCCGGCACAGGGAATTCAGAAACGTTGTTTGTCTTGTCAACGCGGTAGACAAGTCTGAACACCTTATAGAAAGCGATAGTGAGGTAGTTGCACACTTCGTTTGCAAGCTCCTTGCTGTTTGCCTTGGAAATAATCTCCATAAGCATGGAAACGGAGTTTACGATAAGCTTCTTATTGAGCATAACGAAAACACTGCCCTTGAGCACGTTGTCCTTATGTTCGCTTACGTCGAAGATAGTATCAGGGTTAAGGCCCATACCATCGCGGCTGATGGAATTACCGAGAAGATAATCGCAGGAAACACCATAGAAGCGGCTTGCGTTTACAACAAAGCTTAAGCCAGGCTCACGGACGCCATTTTCATAGTGCGACAAAAGAGCCTGAGATACTCCCAGACTTTGAGCCACCTTACGCTGGCTGAGCTTCTTCTCCTGTCTCAAAAGTGATAATCTGCGTGCGAATTCTTCCTGCATGTCTTCCTCCACCAATTATTGTATTGACCATTATAATACAATTATGACAATTTGTAAAGTATTTTCTAAAACTTTCCGTATATTTTGTCGAATGGTATTGATTTAACTGACAATTTGTGATAAATTATTTATGTAATGCATAAAAAATATGTATTACGGCTGTCCGCAGGTAATTTGCGGCATATAAATATTAAAATTTATTCAAAAGGAGAATATACTACAATGAAAGTACTTGTTGAAACATCTGCTCGTCACGTGCACGTAACACAGGAACACCTCGAAATCCTCTTCGGTGCAGGTGCTACACTCACAGTTAAGAAGGAACTCTCTCAGCCAGGCCAGTTCGCTGCTGCTGAAAAGGTTCAGATCGTTGGTCCTAAGGGCACACTCAACGCTTCCATCCTCGGCCCATGCCGTAAGGCAACTCAGGTTGAAATCTCCCTTACAGACGCTCGTTCCATCGGTGTAACAGCTCCTGTTCGTGAATCCGGCGATATCGAAGGCTCCGGCGGCTGCAAGCTCGTTGGCCCAGCAGGTGAAGTTGAAATCGAAATCGGCGTTATCGCTGCAAAGCGCCACATCCACATGACACCAGCAGACGCAGAAGCTGCAGGCGTTAAGGATAAGGAAATCGTAGAAGTTAAGGTAGCTTGCGGCAACGGCCGTGACCTCATCCTCGGCGATACAGTTATCCGTGTTTCCGAAAGCTTTGCTACAGCAATGCACATCGACACAGACGAATCCAACGCAGCATCCTGCGCAGGCGTTGTATACGGCGAAATCGTAAAGTAATTTAATTACAATATTAAGAAAGACCGCTTTTATGGCGGTCTTTTTTGTTGTTTTGGATATTCAGCAATCCCTCCACTACTTTTTGCGGGACGCCAAGGGTGTCGTCCCCTACAAATTTTGCAAACCGAGGGAGATTCTTCTGCTTTGTCTCAGAATGACGTAATATATACAGAAAGCCACCCGTCCGGATGGCTTTCTTACATTATATAATAATATTAAAATCTTTCGAGGAGTTCCTGCTTGATTGTCCAGAGCTTTTTGGAATAGTCGACGTAGTATTCCTGTGGATTTTCAAAGCGGAGCATTTCAGGCCAGAGTGTTTCAATCTGTGCCTTGCAGAAATCTCTGATTTCGTGGACGTCTCTCTTCTTATAGACACATTCGCCCTTTACGAAGATAGGCTCGAGGAGAGGCTTTGCTGTGTAATTTTCAACAACCTTCTTCTTCCATGTATGTACAGGATGGAAGAGTGTATATGGCTGGCTTTCGTCGATTACTTCATCGTGGAGTGTCAGCACGTCACCGAGCGCCATACCCGTTTCGTTGTCGAAAAGACGGTAAACCTGCTTGAAGCAAGGTGTTGTAACCTTTTCAACGTTTTCGGAAATCTTGATTTTTGGTGTGTATACACCGTCTTCCTCTGTTGCAACAAGCTTATAAACACCGCCGAAGACAGGCTCACTGCGTGAAACGATGAGTCTTTCACCGATGCCGAATGTATCAATGCATGCGCCCTGATTGATAAGGTCTGCGATGAGGTTTTCATCGAGGGCATTGGATGCGATAATCTTACAGTCTTCAAGACCTGCTTCGTCCAGCATCTTTCTCATCTTCTTTGTGAGGTACGCCATATCGCCCGAGTCGATTCTTACGCCCTTGAGACGCTGTCCCTGAGGCTCGAGGACTTCCTTTGCAATTCTGATTGCGTTAGGAATACCCGACTTGAGCACGTTATAAGTATCGATGAGGAGGATGCAGTTGTCAGGATAGACCTCTGCATAAGCCTTGAATGCATCGAATTCTGTTTCGAACATCTGAACCCATGAATGAGCCATAGTACCCGCTGCAGGCACACCGAAATCGATGTCCGCCTTGACGCAGGCTGTGCCGTTTGCACCACCGATGAAGGCAGCACGTGCCCCGAGGATAGCACCGCTTACGCCCTGCGCACGACGGGAGCCGAATTCAAGCACAGTTCTGCCCTTCGCAGCGCGGACCATACGGTTTGCCTTTGTTGCGATGAGGCACTGATGATTGATTGTCAGCAGACACATTGTTTCGATAAACTGCGCCTGAGCCGCAGGACCTCTTACGACAACGACAGGCTCGCCAGGGAAAACAGGAGTGCCTTCCTTGATTGCCCATACGTCACATTCAAACTTGAAGTCCTTGAGGTAATTGAGGAACTTTTCGGAGAAGCACTTCTTGCTTCTGAGGTATTCTATATCAGTTTCTGTAAACTTAAGATCATTGAGATATTCAACAAGCTGTTCAACACCTGCCATGATGGAAAAGCCGCCGCCGTCAGGAACGCGTCTGAAGAACATATCGAAGACGGAGGTCTTGTATGCCATTCTGTTCTGCCAGTAGCCGTGAGCCATCGTCAGCTGATAAAAGTCGGCCAGCATGGTATTGTTGTCATTTTTCATAATATCCATAATATTGTACCTTTTAATATTATTTTCGACATTTTCTATGTCTTATACCATAATACACCACCCACATGAAAAAAGCAAATCCCGTTTAATTTTTAACGTTTTTTAACCGATTTATTTGTTGATTTTATTGCGTATACATTGTATAATATATTAGTCGGAAGGACGTAAGAAACTTCTGATTTTACTGAAACCTTTAACGGCCGTTTATGGTCTTACGTATATATCGGGCGGAATGATGCTTTTCCGCGTATACAAGCATATTTTATGGGGATAATATTCAATGGAAAACAGAAAAAAATCATATAAAAGCAAAAAGGCTCTCAAGATGGTGTGCGCAGGGGTGTGCTCACTGCTTTTCGTTGCCGCAGGTGTTTGGGGCGGCAAATATTACTATGACAAGAATCACGACCCTCTCGGGCAGGAAAACATCACCATGATGGCTCATTTTGAGAAGGACGTTGAAACTCATACTCCCGTTTCGAGCGCAAAGAAGCAGACTGTCTATATGGCGAATAACGAGCGCGAGGCTATCGCTCTTCCGGCCATAGACCCTACTGCACCTGAGGTGCCTGAAGTGCCTGAAGTGACTGTTGAAGAGCCTGTGACTTATCCGCTCGACCGCTCTGTGCCTTACGAAAAGGGCTACGAGGTTGCAGGCGTTTCCCTTGACGGTCTGACAGGCTATCAGGCAAAGTATCCCGGTCTTTATGCAAAGAAGCAGGAAATCGTTGCTCCTGCCGAAAAGACAATCTATCTCACCTTCGACGATGGTCCTTCTGCAAACACAGACGTCGTTCTCGATGAGCTTGACAAGTATGGCGTAAAGGCGACGTTCTTCGTATATCCGGGCTCCAAGAATCTTTCCAGCGTAAAGACACGCCTTCTCGAAATCGCAAAGCGCGGACACAACATCGCAATCCATACGTGGACTCACAATTATCAGCAGGTTTACCAGAGCGTTGACGCTTTCCTTGCTGATATGGACAAGGTTGCACGTCTTATCTATGAAACAACGGGCATCCGCCCTTGCGTATACCGTTTCCCTGGCGGCACGACAAACACACGTGCGAAAAACGTAAACCGCGCTATTCTCGACGAAATGGAACGCCGCGGATTTGCCTGCTTTGACTGGAATTCCAGCACTCAGGACGCGGAGGGCAAGTCCTTCACAGGCACACAGCTTGCCGACAACGCTATCAAGTCCTTCAGCGGCAAGAATCGCGTTATCGTCCTCGCTCACGATGGCGGCGGACAGAAGCAGACTCCTTATTCCATCGGTAAAATCGTGGTTACAGCAAAAAAGCAGGGCTTCAGCTTCGGCGTACTCGACAATTCCTGCGCTGATATGCTCTTTATAAAGCGATAATTCCACGAAAAATCATAAAATCGTGAATATTTAACTTATTTTGCCAAAACTATGTGTTTTGGCATTGAGTTTTCACTTTTTCAAGATTTTTTCTCATTTTTATTGACAATTTTCCCTGCAGGCATTATAATTATACTGTTAGGTCAAGTTGATAATTTTCAGTTTGTATTCAATTCCAATATAGAAAGGGTTTTTTATATGAAGTACACAGGCGTTACATCACGTGGTATTATAACCCCTATTTTCAAGCAGGGCGATGACCTTGTAAATATGATTTGCGACAGCCTTATCAACGCTGCAAACGGCGAAGGCTTCCAGATTAAGAACGGCGACATTCTCGGTATGACAGAAGCTGTTGTTGCAAGAACACAGGGCAACTACGCTTCCACAGACGATATCGCTACAGATATCAAGAATAAGTTCGGCGGCGAAGAAGTGGGCGTTATCTTCCCTATCCTCAGCCGTAACAGATTTGCTATTCTTCTCCGTGCTATCGCTATGGGCGCTAAGAAGGTATACGTTATGCTCTCCTACCCTTCCGACGAAGTAGGTAATGCATTCCTCACATACGACCAGATCGACGAAGCTGGCGTAGACCCATTCAAGGATAACTTCACAGAAGAAGAATTCCGTAAGGTTTTTGGCCGTGACACAGTTCACACATTCACAGGTGTTGACTACATCGACTACTATAAGAGCCTCGGTGACAACATCGAAATCGTATTCTCCAACAACCCACGCGATATTCTCAAGTATACAAACAACGTTCTCAACTGCGATATCCACACAAGAAAGCGCACAAAGAGAATTCTTGCCAACGCAGGCGCAAAGGTTTACTCCATGGATGATATTCTCACAGAATCCATCAATGGCTCCGGCTACAACGAACAGTACGGTATCCTCGGTTCCAACAAGGCAACTGAAGATAAGGTTAAGCTCTTCCCAAGAGACTGCCAGAAGTACGTTGACGGTGTTCAGGCTGAAATCGAAAAGCGCACAGGCAAGAAGATTGAAGTTCTCGTTTACGGCGACGGCGGCTTCAAGGATCCAGTAGGCGGTATCTGGGAACTCGCTGACCCAGTTGTTTCCCCAGCATTCACATCCGGTCTTGCAGGCACACCAAACGAAATCAAGATCAAGTATCTTGCTGACAACGAATTCGGTAACCTCCAGGGCGAAGAACTCAGCGCAGCTCTCCGCGAAAAGATCAAGACTAAGGAATCCAACCTCGTTGGTAACATGGCTGCTGAAGGTACAACACCTCGTCAGCTCACAGACCTTATCGGTTCTCTCTGTGACCTCACATCCGGTTCCGGCGACAAGGGTACTCCTGTTGTTTACATTCAGGGCTACTTCTCCAATTTTGCATCTGACGCAGAATAATTTTTTCACTACAATATATAGAAAAGAGTGCTTATTGCACTCTTTTTTATTTTTGCTCAGGTTTTGCGGCGGGAGCAAGCCCACGCCCTACTTTTTGCGGGACGCCAGGGGTGTCGTCCCTTACACATTTGTGCAAACCGGAGAATGACGTATAATCATTTCATTGAAATTCTAAATACAAAATATTTTTTCTTGAAAATTGACAAAATGTATATTATAATATATATTTGACAACAAATACGATTAACAAAGGAAACTTTTATGCAGAAAATGCTTTCGCAGCTTCGCCGCTGCATCGACGAATACAACATGATTGAAGAGAACGACAAAATTGTCGTTGGCGTTTCAGGCGGCAAGGACAGTACTGTGCTTCTCCGTCTTATGGCTGAGCTTCGCCGCTTCTATCCTAAGAAGTACGAGCTTTACGCTGTTTCTCTCGACCTTGGCATGGGTATGGATTATACTCCTATGATTGAGCTTTGCAAGCAGCTCGACGTGCCTTACATTATTAAGAAGACTGACATCAAGCAGGTGGTTTTCGATATCCGTAAGGAAAGTAACCCTTGCTCACTCTGTGCAAAGATGCGCAGAGGCGCGCTCAACGACGTGACTCTTGAATTGGGCGCAAAGAAGGTGGCGCTCGGCCACCACGAGGATGACGCTATCGAAACCTTCTTCCTCTCCCTTTTCTACGAAGGCCGACTCAATACTTTTATGCCTGTCACATTCCTTGACCGCACAGGCGTTACACAGATTCGTCCTATGCTCTATCTCACAGAGCGCAAAATCATCAATTTTGCCGCAAGAGAAAATCTCCCTGTGCTTCACAATCCTTGCCCTGCTGACAAGGTTACAAAGCGCGAGGACGTGAAGAAGCTCATCAAGGAGCTTGAAGGCCAGTTCCCTGACCTTAAGAAGCACGTTTTCGGCGGCATTCAGAGATTGCCATTACCTGGCTGGGAACGCGAAATCTAATGAATTGTCGTTCCGACATGAATTGAAATCACAGATTTCATGAATCGAAGCAAAGCTTCATGAATTGTCTGCGACATTGCGGTGTGCTTCGCACATTTAATAGGGATTAACTTATTCAATAGCGCCGCAGGCACATCAATGCATCGAAGATGCAATTCATGGTGTCAACCAATTCATGACGAAGTCAATTCATGCACTTCGTGCAATTCATTTCCCCTGTGCCTCATACAATTCAATCTCCCCTGTTGCTCCCTGCATTTTTGCCTGATGCAGAATATGGGAATACTGTGCCTCGATGGCATTCATCTCATAGATGCAGGCGCTGATTAAATTGGGGTCGGTTATTTCATTGAAATAGCCGCGCATACACATAAGCTCACGCTTTATATCACGGGCTTTCAGACAAAGCTCGTTTGTTTCCCGTTTATTTCTCATAAAAGTTCACCTCTTTATGTAATTTATCTGTTGATAAATCAATTCTGGTTTGTTTAACGGACATCTTACTATATATAATATTACTGTATAATATTTCCACACATAGATTATTTTATTCAGAAAGGAAGAAGATATGGCTGCAAAATCCAAACAGTACGGCAACGAAAGCATATCCTCCCTCAAAGGCGCAGACCGTGTGCGTAAACGTCCGGGCGTTATCTTCGGCTCGGATGGTCTCGACGGCTGTGAACATTCATTTTTTGAAATTCTTTCCAACTCGATAGACGAAGCACGTGAAGGCTACGGCGACACTATCAATATCACATATTTCCTCGATAAGTCCATCATGGTTGAAGACTTCGGCCGTGGTGTGCCTCTCGATTTCAACGCCAAGGAAAACCGCTACAACTGGGAGCTTATCTACTGCGAACTCTATGCAGGCGGTAAGTACAACAACCAGTCGGGCGACACATACGAATATTCTCTCGGCTTAAACGGCCTTGGCTCTTGCGCTACTCAGTATGCTTCCGAATATATGACTGTTACGTCCTATCGTGACGGCTTCAAATATACTGTAAACTTCAAGAAGGGCGAAAACGTGACTGATACGGAAACAGGCCTTATCAAAGAGCCTTCCGACCGCAAGAAGACAGGCACAATCCAGCACTTCAAGCCTGATATCGAGGTTTTCACAGATATCAACATTCCGACTGAGTTTTTCACAGACGTGCTTAAAAAGCAGGCTGTTGTAAACGCAGGACTTAAGTTTGTCATCAAGATTGAAACTGCACCGAATAAGTTTGAAAAGTACGAATTCCTTTATGAAAACGGCATTTCCGACTACGTTGCAGAATTGGCAGGGGCAAACGCTCTCACATCCATCCAGAGCTTCTCTTCCGAAAAGCGAGGCAAGGACAGAGAGGACAAGGCTGAATACAAGGTAAAGAGCGAAAGCTGCTTCTGCTTTGTAAACTCCAATGCCGTTACACAGTATTATCACAACTCATCCTGGCTTGAGCACGGCGGCTCGCCTGACAAGGCTGTACGCTCGGCCTTCGTTTCGGCTATCGACGGCTATATCAAGCAGATTAACAAATACAACAAGAATGAGAGCAAGGTGACCTTCGGTGATATCGCAGACAGCCTTATCATCGTGACAAACAGCTTCTCCACATTCACTTCCTACGAAAACCAGACCAAGAAGGCCATCAACAACAAGTTTGTTCAGGAAATGATGACCGATTATCTCAAGGCCGGTCTTGAGGTTTACTTCATCGAAAACAAGGCTGAAGCTGACAAGATTGCCGAGCAGATTCTCATCAACAAGCGCTCCCGTGAGCAGGCTGAAAAGGCTCGTCTCAACATCAAGAAGAAGCTTGCCGGCACTATCGACATCACAAACCGCGTGCAGAAATTCGTTGACTGCCGTACAAGAGATACAGACATCCGTGAACTTTACATCGTGGAAGGTGACTCCGCTCTCGGCTCATGTAAGCAGGGACGCGACCCTGAGTTTCAGGCTATCATGCCTGTACGAGGCAAGATTCTCAACTGCCTCAAGGCTGACTACGACCGTATCTTCAAGAGTGAAATCATCACAGACCTTATCAAGGTCCTGGGATGTGGTGTTGACGTAAAGACAAACCGCAAGGAAGTAACTTCCTTTGACCTTTCCGCGCTCCGCTGGAATAAGGTTATCATCTGTACCGATGCCGACTACGACGGCTTCCAGATTCGCTGTCTTATTCTCACAATGCTCCACAGACTCACTCCGCAGCTCATCGAAAAGGGCTTTGTATACATCGCGGAATCCCCGCTTTATGAAATCACTGTAAAGGACAAGTCCTATTTTGCCTATACTGAGGCTGAAAAGGAAGCTTTGCTCAAGAAATTCGAGGGCAAGAAGTACACAATCATGCGCTCCAAGGGTCTTGGTGAAAACGAGCCTGACATGATGTGGGAGACAACAATGTGTCCTGACACACGCCGTCTTATCCGCGTTATGCCTGAGGATGCACAGAAGACTGCCGACGTATTCGACCTTCTGCTTGGGGATAACCTCGCAGGCCGTAAGGACTTCATCGCAGAAAAGGGCGCGCAGTATCTTGATTTGGCGGATATAAGCTAGCGGGATGAATTGCACGTTGTGCTTGAATTGAAATCTGCGATTTCATGAATTGAAGTAAAACTTCATGAATTGTCGTTCCGACATTAAGGTGTGCTTCGCACATTTAATAGAAATAAACCTATTTAATAGCGCCGCAGGCACATCAATGCATCTCAGATGCAATTCATGAGCGTCAGCTCTATTCATGCGTGTAACGCGATTCATGACAAAGTCAATTCATTCTCATTTCCATAAGGAGAAAACATGAAACCAAAATATATAGACCAGAATATAACACAGACGCTTGAAAGCAACTACATGCCGTATGCGATGAGCGTCATCGTTTCCCGTGCTCTGCCTGAAATCGACGGCTTCAAGCCGGCTCACAGAAAGCTCCTCTATACAATGTATAAGATGGGCCTTCTCACAGGTGCGCGCACAAAGTCTGCCAACATCGTCGGCCAGACTATGCGACTCAACCCTCACGGTGACGGCCCTATCTACGAAACAATGGTCCGTCTTTCCCGAGGCAACGAGGCGCTCAACATCCCATTCATCGATTCCAAGGGTAACTTCGGTAAGGTATACTCCCGTGATATGGCTTATGCTGCTTCCCGATACACAGAAGCAAAGCTCGACTCCTTCTGCACAGAGCTTTTCGGTGATATCGACAAGGACAGCGTTGATTTCGTGCCTAACTACGACAACACAATGAAGGAGCCTACTCTTCTTCCTACCTCCTTCCCTAACATCCTTGTAAATCCTAACCTTGGTATTGCCGTCGGTATGGCAAGTAACATCTGCTCCTTCAATCTTGAAGAGGTATGCCGTACTACGATTGAGCTTCTCAAAAACCCTGACCACGATATTTTATCCACACTCAAGGCTCCTGATTTTTCCACAGGCGCTGAAATTCTGTGGAATCGTGCTCAGCTTGAAGATATATATGCAACAGGCCGCGGCTCTATTCGTCTGCGCGCAAAGTGGCAGTATCTCAAGAAGGAAAATATCATTGAAATCACTCAGATTCCTTATACAACTACTGTTGAAGCCATCATCGACAAGGTGACAGAGCTTATCAAGGCAGGCAAAATCAAGGAAATCAACGATATGCGTGACGAAACAGGTCTCAGCGGTCTCAAAATCGCCATCGACCTCAAGCGCGGTGTTGACCCTGACCAGCTTATGCTCAAGCTTATGAAGATGACGACTCTTATGGACTCCTTCTCCTGCAACTTCAACGTGCTTGTTGCAGGCACACCGAAGGTTATGGGTGTACGCGAGATTCTTAATGAATGGTCTGCATTCCGTATCGAATGTGTGCGCAGAGCTATGTTCTTCGACCTTAGCCGCAAGCGTGAAAAGCTCCATCTCCTCAAGGGTCTCAAGAAAATCCTTCTCGACATCGACAAGGCTATCAAAATCATCCGTGAAACTGAAGAAGACGCTCTCGTTGTGCCTAATCTTATGATTGGCTTCGGTATCGACAAGCTTCAGGCTGAATACGTGGCTGAAATCAAGCTGAGAAACATCAACAAGCAGTACATCCTGAGCCGTATTGCCGACGTTGACGACCTTGAAAAGGAAATCGCTGACCTTGAAGCGACTGTCAACGATATCAAGAAGGTCAAGAAAATCATCATCAAACAGCTTGAACATATCATCAAGAAATATCCTTCCCCAAGAAAGACAGAAATCGTGCTCGACCACGAGGTTGAGGTCTACAACGAGGCTGAAAATATTGAGGATTACGCAGTCAACGTCTTCGTCACAAAGGAAGGCTACTTCAAGAAAATCACTCCGCTTTCCCTTCGTATGGGCGGCGAGCACAAGCTCAAGGACGGCGATGAAATCTTCCAGAGCTTTGAAACTACAAACAAGACCGATATCATCTTCCTCACTTCCCTCGGTCAGGCTTACAAGGCAAAGCTTCATGAGTTTGACGATTCCAAGGCAAGCGTGCTGGGCGATTACATCCCTGCTAAGCTTGGCATGGAGCAGGGCGAAAGCGTAGTCTTTACGTTTATTACGAAGGATTACACAGGCGAATTGCTCTATTTCTTTGAAAACGGTAAGTCTGCAAAGATTCCTGTAAACGGCTTTGAAACAAAGACTAACCGCAAGAAGCTGACGGGTGCATTCTCCATGGCTTCCCCGCTCGTTTCGGCTCTTCATATTACAGAGGACTCTGATATCTTCATCGAAACCTCGGGCGGCAGAGGTCTTTGCATCAATTCCGTGCTTATTCCGCTCAAGACGACAAAGACGACTATCGGCGTGAATACTGTAACACTCAAGAAGAATCACAAGCTGACGTGCGCTACCCTTGCATCTCAGTCTGTGTATAAAAATATCACTCGCTACACAAGCCGCACAATTCCGGCGGCCGGCGCAATCCTCAGGGATGAAAATCCTCAGGAAATGCAGATGACATTGGAATAATATGATAAGGACAGGTTTGCATCCCTGTCCTTATATTTTGTGGGAGGGCA
>JAFYNW010000388.1 GCA_017547995.1 Clostridia bacterium
ACTCAAAATGCTCACCGAATCGGTCATATATTATCGTGACCTCTGTCGCATATTCATGAAGCATCAGCAAGTTAAACATATTATAGGATAAGCTTGGCGAAACGTTTTTACTCTGCCCTGTAAAGAAGTAGTATTCTTCCTGTGCAAGATATCCGCCGGTTTCTCGCCAATATGGATAATAAATATTCCCTAAATTATCCTTGAGATAAATCGAACCAGTCAAATCAGGATATCTTACATAAGGATTTACACTTTTGAACTCAAGGAGAAAATTGAATATTTTCCCCGGCAAAGCTTTATCTCTTACAACCACCTGCCTGAGCGTAACTGTGTAATCACCAACTTTTGTGCTTTGGTCAGGACTATAATTGGATATCAAATCGAGTGATTTGTATCCACTGTGAGGATATCTGTCAAGCAGGTCGATTGATGTATAGTTTTTATTTATAACAAATGAATAGTCAAAAATCTTGGCAATTACAGTATACGCAAGGAAAACTATCAGCAGGTTTCTGACTATCTTTGTCAGTTTCCATAATCTTCCCCAGAATGGGCGGTAGATATCGGCGAGGGTATTTGCGACTTCTGCGGCATCGCCCATATTGGCAACGGCTTGCTTTCGCGCATCGTAATCGTCATAGCCTGCATCAATCCACGCATCTGTTGCATCTTCGATATGGCTGAGAAGCTCAGCCTGCACGCGAAGGCGGTCGTCCTTGAATTTTATCAGCTTTGTGGCATCCTCAATCCACGATTTTGCCAAAGGCTCTATATTTTTCTTCTTCACCATATCACCTGCCTTTACATAGATTGTCGAGGTATCTTTTAATTAAATTATACCTTGATGTCCGAGGTATGTCAATATGGCGGTTTTGCTATATTTTGCTTTGCAAATATATGGATGTGTGATATAATGTTGTATAATGAGTTGGGGCGAAAGAAGTTATGAGTTATATTCGCTGACACGAGTTATATTGCTTCGCAGTTGTATTGCCCTGAGGCAGTTAATGTGTGATAAATCAGATTTATTAAGGGACAATCCCTCCGTCAATCTCTGATTGACACCTCCCTTTACACAAGGGAGGCTTATGTGCGGAAACATTATAAATATACAAGGAGGCAGGTATGGACGCAATACTGCTTTTGCTTTTCGGCATATCCATCATTCTTTCGATGATTTTCAATTTCAACATAGTTTATCCGCTGATTTTCGGCAGCCTTTGCTTTGCGATTATTGCGAAACGTCGCGGTTTTGAATGGGGTGAAATATGTAAGATGATGACAAAGGGCACAAAAACCGCCTTCATCGTCATTCAGATTTTCATTTTCATCGGCCTTATCACGGGCGCGTGGCGAATCTGCGGCACAATTCCGTTTTTCGTCTATTGGGGCACAAAGCTGATTGCGCCGAGCCTTTTCATTCTCTGCGCCTTCCTCATCACCTGCTTTATGGCGCTCATTCTGGGCAGCTCATTCGGCACGGCGGGGACTATCGGCGTTGTTATGATGATTCTCGCACGAAGCGGCGGTGTAAGCGTGCCTATGACGGCGGGCGCTGTGCTTGCAGGGGCTTTCTGGGGCGACAGATGCTCCCCTATTTCCTCCAGTGCAAACCTTGTTGCCGCGATTACCGGTACTGACCTGATGAAAAACATCAGAAATATGCTTCGCTCGTCGGCTGTGCCTATGATTTTGACCTGCATTTTCTATGCTGTTCTTTCGGTTTTCAATCCGCTTACCGCGTCACAGAGCAACATTGCTTCGGAAATATCTGCAAATTACAACCTCAATTTCATCGTTTTTCTGCCTGCGGTGATTATTCTCATTCTGCCTTTCTTCAAGTGCAAAATCAAGGTGAGCATGGCTATCAGCATCGTGCTTGCCTGCGGTATTGGGATTTTCATGCAGGGCGCAAGCATTATCGACGTGCTTGGCTCGCTCCTTCTCGGCTACAAGCCTGATTTCGTCGGCGAGTTTGCCGATATTATTGCGGGCGGCGGACTTATTTCCATGTTCAAGGCGGCTATGATTGTGCTGACGGCATCCACTTATTCGGGAATTATTGAGAAAATCGGCATTTTCGACGCGCTTGAAAAGCTGATTATGAAAAATATGGCAAGACTTGGCAAATTTACGACGGCGGCTGTCGTTTCCATCGTTATGTCGATGATTTCATGCAACCAGACTCTTGCGATTATGCTGACCGAGCAGGTTATGCGCAAGCCGAATGCCGAAATGAAGATTGACAAGTATGACACGGCTCTCGACCTTGAGGACTCGGCTGTTGTGACGGCTACCCTTATTCCGTGGAATATTGCATCCGCCGTGCCGCTTTCGGTCATCGGTGCGCCTGCATATAGCGTGATTTTCGGCTTTTACCTCTATGCTCTGCCGTTGTGGAGAGTTATGAGGGAGAGGTTGGGGAAATAAGACAATTTACGGCTTTTCTCTCCCCCCGCCCTTCTTGCCCCCCTCGTCAGAGGGAGGCAAGATAATATGTATCTGCGATGCATTTGATAAGCGGGACGCCGAGGGCGTCGTCCCCTACGTTATCGCAGGGCAAGGCTACGGAGTGTCGGGTGATGCCAGCCCTGCGTTTTTGCGGTTTGGCTTTACATTTTTATTATTATATGGTATAATCCTTTTCAGCGTTAAAAATTGGAGGACAACATGAAATCTGTTACAATTTCTTTTGAATACGAAGAAAATGAATACATAAATGCCGACCGCAGATTCCTTTCGATGACTGGCCGCATCAACAAATACAAGGTTATGATTTTTGCCGCTCTCATTGCAATCTGCTTTGCCTGCGCAAACACATTCGGCTACAATATCCCTGTAATTCTCGGCTTCGTGCTTGTAATTTACTGGGGGCTTAAGATGGCTTTCCGCTATTATATTCAGCCGAAGAGCGATTTTAAGAAGAAGGCGAAGAATGCCAAGACGTTCACTTTCACGTTCACAAAGGATGCAATCGATTTTGCAACTCAGCGCGCAAACGCTCAGTTCAAGTGGAAAATGTTCAAGGAGCTTTATGAAACAAGCGATATGCTCTATCTCGCTCATGCAAACAAGAGCTTCACTATCATTCCTAAGCGTGCTTTCGAAGGCGAAGAGCAGCTTGCCGCTTTCAGAAAAATCGTCGGTCAGGGCAACAGCCTGATGAGATATTCAAAGATTGATTAGTTTATTCAGAGCCTGTGGAATATTCCGCAGGCTTTTTTGTGGGAAGCAAAATTCACTCCCCTGGGTATAGCGGGACGCCGGGGCGTCGTCCCCTACACATTCGTTCAGAATGACATATTGAATGAATAGTGCACGGCATACACAAGATTGTGCCTTTCTTTTATCGGCTTTATTGATAGAACTTTAATTATTTATTATATTTTGCAATAAAGTTTGGAGTGGCATTTTGCTTATGATATTATTATAGAAGAGAAAATTTATTTTTAGCGAGGTAATATATGGAACTTATTAAAACACTCCCTGCGATTTTCGAAGAATTCAGCGAACAGCGCAAGCAGTCCTTTATCACAGCTCTCGAGCTCAAGGAAAAGGGCATTCCATTCATCGGTGGTTTCTGCACATATCTTCCTAAGGAAATCGCTATGGCTATGGGCGCATGTATGGTAGGTCTCTGCTCCAAGACAGGTGAAACAATTCCTGACGCAGAAAAGCACCTCCCACGTAACCTCTGCCCACTCATCAAGTCCAGCTACGGCTTTGCTCTCACAGACAAGTGCCCATTCTTCTACTTCTCCGACCTTATCGTTGGTGAAACAACTTGCGACGGCAAGAAGAAGATGTACGAAATGCTTGCTGAGTTCAAGCCTGTTCACGTTCTCGAACTCCCTAACCGTCAGAGTGAAATGGGCGTTAAGCTCTATGCTGAAGAAATCAAGAAGTTCAAGAAGGTTCTCGAAGACAAGTTCGAAGTAACTATCACAGAAGATGATATCCGCAAGGCTATCCACACAAACAACGAACAGCGTGAAGCTCTCAAGGCATTCTACGGCCTCCAGAAGATGGACCCACCTCCAATGGGCGGTCTCGATATGCACAAGGTTCTCGACGGCGTACAGTTCCGCTTCGATATTCCTAAGGCAACAGCTGACATCAAGGCTCTCACACAGAAGGTTCTCGACGAATACGATCCTAAGAAGTACGAAGGCAGAAAGAGAATCCTCATCACAGGTTCCCCAATCGGCTGCTCCACAGAAAAGATTGTTAACGCTATCGAAAACAACGGCGGCGTAGTTGTTTGCTATGAAAACTGCGGCGGTGCACGTTCTGTTGACGAACTCGTTGACGAAACAAATCCAGACGTTTACGATGCACTCGCAAAGCGTTACCTCAACATCCCATGCTCCTGTATGTCTCCAAACCCAGGTCGTCCTGTTCTCATGGAACGCCTCCTCGAAGAATACAAGATTGACGGTGTTATCGAAGTTGTTCTCCAGGCTTGCCATACATTCAACGTTGAATCCTACACAATCAAGAAGTGCGTAACAAACAAGAACATTCCTTATATGTTCATCGAAACTGACTACTCTTCCACAGACGCTGGTCAGGTTAATACACGTGTTGGCGCATTCATGGAAATGTTGTAATATGTTGACATTAGGTATTGACTGCGGCTCTACAACCACTAAAGGCGCTCTTTACGACGGTGAAAAGGTTGTAAAAACCGTTATCACAGCGACTGCTGCCCGTCCTAAGGAGAAGATGCAGTGGGTGTACGACCAGCTTATGAATGACGACGTTAAGTTTGTCGTTTCCACAGGCTACGGCAGAGACCTTCTCCCTCAGGCTGACAAGAAGATTACCGAAATCACTTGTCACGGCAAGGGTGCGGCTTTCCTCAGCCCTGGTATCGACTCTGTTGTCGACATCGGCGGTCAGGACTGCAAGGCTATTCTGCTCGACAGATCCGACAATATTGCAGACTTCATGATGAATGACAAATGTGCTGCCGGCACAGGCCGTTTCATCGAAATGATGAGCCGAATTCTCGACTGTCCTATCGATGATATCGACGCATTCACAGAGGGCAAGAGCCCTGTTGAAATCTCAAGTATGTGCACAGTTTTCGCGGAAAGTGAAATCATCAGCCTTCTTGCTGAAGGTATCGACAGAGGTGACATCGCTCTCGGCGTTATCCGCTCCATCTGCAGACGTACTTCCTTCTTCGCTCAGAAAATCAGAAGCGAACGTGCTGTATTCTTCAGCGGCGGTCTTGCACGTTTTGAAGTTTTCAGAAAGACTCTTGAAGAGTTTATCGGTCTTCCTGTCCGCACACATCCACAGAGCCAGTTTGCAGGCGCAATCGGCGCGGCTGTAATCGGCTATGATATGGCAAAGCGTAAGAAATAAATACATAAAATTAAAAGCCACTCCGACGGGGTGGCTTTTTTGTTTTATAAAGAAAACCACGCGATAGTCGCGTGGTTCAAAAAACTTAAGTGGTGAGCAGAAATAGCCTTCCCCTTGAGGGGAAGGTGTCAGCGGAGCTGACGGATGAGGTGTTTTGTAGGGACTGGCGCCCTCGACAGTCCGCAGAAATAAAGGGGAAGCCATTCACGCGCATAGCGGGTGAGATTTTCTGTAAGATAAGTCTTATCAGAGAGCCTTATTGACATAAGGCGGCCCCCGGCG
>JAFYNW010000389.1 GCA_017547995.1 Clostridia bacterium
ATACGATAAAATTGCTGAAAGATATATCAAGGAATACTTCACAGATGCTGAAGGTCTTGGTATCAAGAGAGCAAATCATCACCCTCTCGCAACAGAAAACATTGACGGCATCATCAACATGGTAAAGACTCTTATTGACAAGGGCTTTGCTTATGAACTCGATGGTGACGTATACTATAGCACAAAGGCTTTCGAAACATACGGTAAGCATTCTCATCAGCCACTCGAAGAGCTTGAAGCTGGTGCGCGTATCAATGTAAATGAACATAAGCACGATGCTATGGACTTTGCTCTCTGGAAGAACGCAAAGCCAGGCGAACCATCCTGGGAATCTCCATGGGGCAACGGCAGACCAGGTTGGCATATCGAATGCTCTGTAATGGCTAAGAGATATCTCGGTGATACAATCGACATCCATTCCGGTGGTGTTGACCTTTGCTTCCCACATCACGAAAATGAAATTGCACAGAGTGAAGCAGCAAACGGTAAGCCATTTGCAAATTACTGGATGCACAATGCATTCCTTAACATCGACAACAAGAAGATGTCCAAGTCTCTCAATAACTTCTTCACAGTAAGAGATATTGCAGATCAGGTTGGCTATGAACCAATCCGCTTCTTTATGCTTTCTGCACATTACAGAAGTCCTATCAACTATACTCGTGAAGCAATTGAACAGGCTCAGAACGCTCTTTCCAGAATCAATACAGCTATCACTAACATCAAGTTCCTTGGTGCAAACGGTAAGGATGGCGACCTCAGAGATGTAGAAAAGGAATCCATTGCTAAGTTCGATCAGTTTGCTAAGTCTTTCTCCGACGCTATGGACGATGACCTTAACACAGCGGATGCTATTGCTGCTATCTTCGATCTTATCAGAGAAGTAAATACAATCTGCGGCGACACAGAAGTTACAAAGGCATATGCAAAGGAAGCTAAGACAGCAATGTTCACACTTTGCGACGTTCTTGGTATCGGCAATACAGCTGAAGAAGAAATGCTCGACAGCGAAATTGAAGAACTCATCAATAAGCGTACAGAAGCTCGTAAGAATAAGGACTATAAGGAAAGCGACAGAATCCGTGATCTCCTTAAGGAAAAGGGCATTATTCTTTACGATACACCTCAGGGCGTAAAGTGGAGCAGAGAAAACTAAGAGGTATACGGTTTGAACGTAACGTGGTTTGATATGGTAAAGCTGATGTTTATATCAGCTTTACCTATTATTGAATTAAGGGGTGGTTTGCCGGTTGCCGCAGCCAGCGGGATACATCCTGCTGTGGCATATTTCTTATGCGTAATAGGGAATTTGCTTCCGGTTCCTTTTATTATTCTTCTTTGGGCCAAGGTATTTAAGTTTTTCAAAAGAGGTAAGTTTAAGGAATTGCTTGAAAAGATTCAGGCAAAAGCTGATGAAAAGAAAGAAAAGGTTCTCAAGTATGAAAAGTGGGGACTTTATATCTTTGTTGCATTGCCACTTCCTGGAACAGGTGCGTGGACAGGTGCGCTTATCGCGGCTACACTTGAAATGAAGCTTAAAGATGCATTTCCGGTAATTCTTGCAGGTGTTCTCACAGCAGGTATTATCATGACGATTGTGTCTTATGGCGGAGCTGCTATTCTTACTTCAATTTTTTAAGGGAAATAAGGATTTTTTATGGATAACCTTATTGAAATCCGTGGAACAGTAACAAATATTATATATAGAAACGAAGAAAATGGGTATTGTGTCGCTAATATTGAGCTTGATGACGGTGGTGAAACCGTAATAGTTGGCACAATGCCTTTTTTGGGTGCGGCCGAATATATTTCAGCACAAGGAAATTATACCAATCACTCTGAATATGGTATGCAGTTTGCTGTTGTTGTGGTCGACAGAAAACTTCCAAGCGGACTCAGAGGTATGTATGACTATCTGTCTTCAAAAACTGTAAAGGGAATAGGCCCTAAAACAGCCCGACTTATTGTGGACGAATTTGGAGAACAGACTTTTTACATTCTTGCAAATCATCCTGAAGAGCTTTGTAAAATCAAGGGTATTTCGCGAGAAAAAGCATTCGAAATGTCATATTCCTTTAATCAGCAGAATACCATGCGCCTTATTCTTGATTTTCTGCTTAAACACGAGCTTCCGCTGAAATTAGCAGCAGGTATTTACAGTGAATTCGGTGAACATTCATTAAAGATTCTTACGGATAATCCATATCTTTTGTGTTCAGAACGTTTTGAAGTTACGTTTGATAAAGCTGATGAAATTGCAAAAAAACTCAGTATAGGTCCGCAAAGTGCAATCCGCTTGCGTGCGGCATTGCTATACGAACTCAATTTCAATCTTCAGAGTGGACACGTGTTCATTCCTGAAAATAAATTGCTGGACATAACGCATATGCTTTGTGATGGTGATTATTTCCGTCTGCGTCAGGAGCTTGAATACTTGTATGAAGCAGGTGAGGTTGTTCGTGACGTTGTTGCTGATAAAGTTATCAGTTATCTGAGAAATTATCACACTTATGAAAATTTCGTTGCTGAAAGCATAGTCAGACTTTCCAAAATGACGCTTGTCAAGCCTGCAGATTTTGAAAAGCGATGTAATGATATACAGAGTTCACTCAGTATCAAACTGAATGAAGAACAGATTGAAGCGCTCAGCGCGCCATTTGAACATGGTATTTCTGTTATAACAGGCGGTCCGGGCACAGGTAAAACTACGACAATTCAGGGCCTTATAAGGCTTTTTGACCACTATGGTATGACTATTGCGCTTGCGGCCCCGACAGGCAGAGCAGCAAAAAGAATGACCGAGCTTTGCGGTGTTGAAGCAAAAACAGTACATCGCCTTCTTGAGGGTACTTACTCTCAGAAGGAAGGCGTGATGCGCTTTATGCGAAATCTCGAAAATCCGCTTGATATCGACGTTCTCATTGTGGATGAAGGCTCTATGGTCGATATGAAGCTTGCTTCGTCGATTTTCTATGCCTTGAAGCATCATACGCGAGTTGTTTTTGTAGGGGATAAAGACCAGCTTCCACCAGTAGGATCGGGTACGTTTTTCAGCGATATTGTTGAGTCAAAATACGTACATTCCATCAAGCTCAGTTATGTTTTCCGTCAGGGAAACGGCAGTGAAATTGTTGAAAATGCTCATTATATAAATGCGGGGCTGTATCCTGACCTTGCTAAAAATAAAGGTGATTTTTATTTCGCATCGGTTATGGGCACAAGAGCGGCTACCGATAATATAGTGTCGCTTATGGCGGAAAGAATTCCACGTGCGTTTGGTATTCCTCCTGAAAATATTCAGGTTATAACGCCAACAAGACAGCTTAGATGCGGTACTCACGCACTAAACAAGCTTTTACAGCATGCACTCAATCCTGTCAAGATTATTTCCAAAGAAATAAGATACGGCTCAGTTGTATTCAGACTCAACGACCGTGTTATGCAGATTAAAAATAACTACGATATAGTCTGGGTTAATCCTGACACAGGAGAAATCGGCACGGGTGTTTTCAATGGAGATACAGGTATTGTGTCTGATATTGACAAGGGCGCAGGTATATTGACAGTCGTCTTTGACGAAAAAGAAGTAAACTATTCATTTGATGAACTGAATCAGATAGAGCATGCGTATGCTATTACTGTGCATAAATCTCAGGGCAGTGAATATGATGCGGTTATTCTGCCTATATATGAAATCCCTGAGCGACTTATGAACAGAAGCATACTTTATACGGCTATTACAAGAGCTAAGAAGCTTCTTGTAATTGTCGGTGACGAAGAATACGTTCATCAGATGGTTGATTCCAATAATAAAAACAAGAGATATAGCGCTCTGAAAACAAGGATAAGATACTATTATGAAAATACATAAGCTTCTTTTTCCTGACAGATGCATTTTCTGCGGTAAGCTTACTGATGAAGATGAGTATGAAATCTGTACGAAATGCAGAGATAAAAGCGAAAACATAATCAAGGCATCGCCTGATTTTCAGACAACAAAGTTTGTCGATCAGAAGATTGCGGCTGCATGGTATAAGGATGAAGTACGAGCTGCTGTGCACAGATTCAAGTATAATCAGAAGCCTGGCTATGCAAGAGCCTTTGCACGTGAAATGTATAAGCAGTATATTCTTAACAGATGCAGCTATGACATGATAACTTATGTGCCGTCAAACAGATATACGGTTTTTAAGCGTGGATACAATCAGGCAAAGCTTCTGGCTGTTGAGCTTTCGAAGTATACCAAGCTTGAAGTTGTACAGACTGTAAGGAAAGTGCGAAAGACAAAACCGATGTTTGACCTCAAGCCTGAAGAGAGAAGAGCAAACGTTTTAGGTGCGTACGAGGTGTGTTGTGATGTGGAGAAAATCAAGAATAAGCGTATTCTTATAGTAGATGACATTTTCACAACAGGCTCGACTGTATCTGAAATTGCGAAAACATTGAAATTAGCAGGCTCAGGTGAGGTAGGATGCGCTACTTTTGCTTATAAAAAATCATAAAACATATTGAAAAAATGTTTTTCTTTGGTTATAATATAAATATATAGATTTAGAATTTGAAAAGAGGTAGAGATATGTCTGCAAGAGATATAGGTATGGACTTAGGTACGGCTTCTATTTTGGTTTACGTCAAGGGTAAGGGTATTGCTCTTTGTGAACCATCTGTTGTTGCTATCGACGTAAATACAAATAAAATCAAGGCGGTTGGTGCAGATGCTCAGAAGATGTTGGGCAGAACACCGGGCAATATTATCGCTGTACGTCCTCTCCGTGAGGGTGTAATTTCCGACTACGTTATGACAGAAAAGATGATCAAGGAATTTATCAAGAAGGTTCTTGGTTTCAGACTTTTCAAGCCAAATATCGTAGTATGTATTCCAAGCATTATCACAGAAGTTGAAGAAAGAGCTGTTACAGATGCATGCCTTCAGGCTGGTGCAAAGAGAGTATTCCTCATTGAAGAGCCTGTAGCTGCAGCTATCGGTGCAGGTATTGATATTTCCAAGCCTGATGGTAATATGGTCGTTGACATCGGCGGCGGTACAGCTGACATCGCTGTTATTTCCCTCGGCGGTATCGTTGAATCCACATCTATCAAGATCGGCGGCGACAAGTTCGACGAAGCTATCGTTAAGTACATCAGAAAGAAACATAATGTTCTTATTGGCGAAAGAACAGCTGAAGAAATCAAGATCAATATCGGTTGCGTATATCCTCGTCCTGAAGATATTTCCACAACTGTAAAGGGCAGATGCCTTCTCACAGGTCTTCCAAAGACATTTGAGGTTTCTTCTGAAGAAATCAGAGAAGCATTTGAAGACGTTGCTGCTAAGATTCTCGAAGCTACACACAGTGTTCTCGAAAGAACAGCACCTGAACTCGTTGGCGATATTTCCACAAACGGTATCGTTATGACAGGCGGCGGCAGCCTTGTTTATGGCTTCGATAAGCTCATCGAAGAAAAGACAGGTATCCCAACAAGAGTTGCTGACGATGCAATTTCCTGTGTTGCTTACGGTACAGGTAAGTCTCTTGAAAATATCCAGATGATGAGCGATGGTGCTCTTGTTTCCAACAGAA
>JAFYNW010000390.1 GCA_017547995.1 Clostridia bacterium
CGGCGCTTTTCAATATTCAGTTGTAACAAATATTGCTCAACGATTCCCATAAATACTCGTCCTTTGCGTTAAAACGCTTTACTTGCTAAAATAACGTAATTGTTCTGAATGGCCATATACGGAAAAATACTTTTCCGACAATCTGGTCTTTTGTGACACAGCCAATCAACGTATTGCGTGAATCTATCGAGTTTTCACGCATATCACCTAATACAAAATATTGCTCCTGCGGCACCTGATATGGAAATTCAAGGTCGCATTCGCCAACAGACAGCTTTTCGGCATAAGGCTCGTAAAGCTTTTCGCCATTGAGATATACCGTGCCATCCACGTCTATCTCAATCCAGTCACCCGGAATGCCGATAACGCGCTTGATAAGCAGCTTGTTATTCCACGAAAAGCCGCACAGGTCGCCCCGCTCAAACTTTGTCGTCTTATTGAGAAGGACAATGTCCCCATTGACTAAAGTCGGCTCCATGCTTGTGCCTTCTATCTGCAATACAGGCAACACCAGTGTTGCAATAAGCACAGCAACCGCCGCAACGATAGTCAGCACGTAAACTGTGCCTCCCAGCGCTTTGTTATAGGCTTTCTGCCTGCGGTATCGCTTTTGCTCGGTTTCAACCTGCTTTTTTGTCGGCAGAGATTCCACCGTTTTTCTAAAAAACTTCATATATTTTCCAGCCTGCCTTATTTTTCAATGCCGTGCTTTCTTAGAATAGCCTTTACGACATAATCGTGGGTGGAAGCCTCTCTTTTAGCCTTGCCGGAAATTTCAGCAGCCTGCTTCTTTGCTTGTCCGATAATTTCCGCCGCTTCCTTTTCTGCATCCGGAATTATTTCAACAGCCTCTCCCTTTGCATTTGCAACGATATCAGCAGCTTCCTTCTGAGCATTCACAATAATCTCAGCCGCCTCTTTCTTGGCATTTGCAACGATTTCAGCCGCTTCTTTCCTTGCATCAGGAACGATTTCAACAGACTCTCTCTTGGCATTTGCAAGAATCTTACTGCATTCTTCGTCGGTTCTTATCTTCATTTCTTCAAGATAATGCTCCGCGGCCTCCTGAACGGCCTTCATCACGTTGTGCATTTCAAGAGCTGCCTCAGCAATATTTCCCGCCTTCTCAATGCGAAGTCTTTTGTCATTCAGCGCATCTGAAAGTCTTTCATTTTCAACCGTAAGCTCATCCTGCTTCAGCTGAAGCTGATATATGATATCTATAAGCTGAGAACGGTTCAGCCGCTTGAATTCCTTATCTGTCATATTGCCGTTTCTCCTTTGCAAGCACGTGGTATCTATACCATAAAACAGGTTATAGTTTTCCGGATACTCAAAATTCCATTTAATTACAATAATCCACTTTTAGTTTATCAAAAAATTCCACAAAAGTAAATAGCGAACCGACAAAAAAACGACAGAAAATTCTGTCGTTTTTTATTTTCTTTTCCTTATGGATTATAAACTCTGTTCATTTCGACAATCTGACCTTCTTCCACGCGGATTGTTGTGTTGCGTGGTGTGAAATTATAGTCAGTAACTGTGCCGTTGAGGAAATCGCCAGGATAAACTACGATTTCTTTGTCAGGATTCATATTGTCGTTAAATTTGAAATCTGTGGAAACGCGGATTGTTGCTTCGCCAACCTCATACCAATTCTTTGCATCGTCATAGCCGATTTCAAAGAAGAGGCCGCAGTCGTCTGTGCCAAGGTCAAAACCGCCGTTTTCAAGTCCGCCGTTTACGAGAATTGTACCTGCATCATTCTGCTCGAGGGAAGTGATTTCAACTTCGCCATCGTTTCTTACCAACACGTCGCCAACCTTGAGATTTGATACGTCAACCATATCATACTTATCGTAGGAATAAATCTTGACGTCCATCTGCATACGGCCGTCACCGTCAACATAAGCGCCGCCTTCTTCGAGAGAAACAGCGAGGATTGCATCAGTAAGGTTTTCCATTGTGGAATCTTCAAGCGGAAGAATTGTGTTGCCCGCTTCCACCTTTTCAGTTGCAGCCTGAGTAGCCTCTGTAGCCGCTGTTGTACTTTCTGTTGCCGCTGCTGTTGTTGCCTCTGTCTTCTGGTTGCTGCAGCCTGCAAGCATAAGGCACAATACTGTCAATAATACAATAAATTTTCTCATAAAATTACTCCTTCTTTTAGTTCAATGGGTTCAAAAGGTTTCCGTAAGTGCACAGGAAAAGAACAAAAGCGAAAATCATGGCAGCAAGACCTGCAAACTGCACGATAAAGCTCTTCTTGCTCTTGCCCTGCTTGCGGTAAGCAATCGACAAGCCGATACCAACGCCGCAGAAAAGCAAAGCTGACGCAATAATAATTGCTACAATCCAGCCGAGAAGCCAGAGGAAGCCTTCTTCATAGTGCGGACGTGAAATCCAGCCGATAAACATATAGAGCGGTGAAAGGCAAAGGTAGACAATCGACAGAAGAATGTTTGTCACCTTCGTTGTCTTATCAAGCTTTTCATAGACCACGCCTTCGGCCTTTTTAGTGCGTAACGGAATAATGATACCTGCCAGCAAAGAAGCTATTGCCACGCAGATTACGTATATGAGCATAGCGTCCATAATAATCCTCCTGTTTTTTGAATGATGTAATTATAACTTGCTATGCGTGACAAAGGTGTTACATATAAACAAAACGGCAGAAATATCTTCTGCCGTCTTTCATTATTTCCTGAACTGAAGCATTGCGCAGGTTTCCTCCGCCCAGCTGTACTGTGTCATATATTCGCCGCGGAAGGAAGGCTTTCCGCTTTCGAGGAAGCTGAGATAATCGCATCGCACCAGATTCGTATCAACGCTGTAATACGGAGTATTATGCTTAAGAACCTCATCTGCACCCACCGTCTTCAGGGTGTTTTTCAGGTCGAGCATAATCTGACGCAGATATGCCGCATTCTTGGCATCGTCCGTATCCTCAGGAAAGAGGATAGCACAAATCTGCTTTATCGTCATTCCCGCACCGTTGCGGTCAATCAGCACGGCAAGAAGCTCCTTCGCCTTTTTACGCTTGAAGGAAAGAATCTCCCCGTTATAAAGCACCTCGAAATTGCCGAAGCACTTGATAGTAAGCAGTTTCTCTGCCGATTTCACACCCTTGATATGGTCGATTTCCTTCTGCACAGCCTGAGCAGTGATAGGCTTCATAAGATAGCCCGATGCGTGAAGCTGAAATGCCGACACGGCATATTCCTCATAGCCTGTACAGAATACAATCTTGCATCGCGGCTGAAGCTCCATCAGCTTTTCAGCAAGGCCGAGACCGCCGATTCCTCGCATATTGATATCAAGGAAAGCGACGTCTATCTCATTTTCAGCAGCGAATGCAAGGGCCGCAGAGCATGAGGAAAAGGCCCCCGTCAGCGTTACGTCAGAGGATTCGTTTATCGCCTCCTGCAGGGTTTCAAGCATATATATTTCATCATCAACTGCTATTGCTTTCATTCTGTCACTTCCTTTGGAATCATAATAACCGCCTTCGTGCCGACGTTAATCTCACTTTCAAGTATAAGCTCGCCGTTTACCATAGCCTTGAGTCTTCCGCGGATATTGCGGAGACCTACGTGCTTTTTGCCCTCGACAGGAGCATTCACGTCAAAGCCGACGCCATCGTCCTTCACCTCAACGCAGAAATGTGTCGGCGTTTCGTATGAATGGATTACAACAGTCCCACCCGACTCAAGACGCATCAGCCCGTGCTTGATGGCATTTTCCACAAGCGGCTGCACGGACAGGGCAGGCAGTACAAAGTCTGTCGTTTCCACGTTGTACTCGATATTCATATCAGGGAAACGCACTCTTTCGATATTTACGTAGTATTCAATATGCTTGAGCTCTTCTGCAAATCTGACAGGCGCAACGCTGTCAAGCTCACTGAAGTTGCCTCTGAGATAAAGGCTGAAGTTTCGCACAAGGTCGAATGCTTGCTGAGGGTCCTTGAGGCACATTCGCTCGATAGTCCCCAACGTATTATAGATAAAGTGTGGCTGAATCTGGGAAAGCATAAGGGAAATACGGCTTTCCTTCAGCTCGGCCTCAACGATGTTTTTCTCCGCTTCAAGGCGGCTTCTGTGCAATTCAAGCTCGCTTGTTCTTGCCGCCGCATTGATGCTTTCAGGAATAATTCGAAGTATCATAAACAACGCCACAACAAAGAGGACGAAAAATACAAAGAACGAAACAAATCCGCCTTCCCATAAGCCCATAAGGGTTGCAATTGCGTCAATTTCAAATGCAATCAGCAATATCGCCATACCGGCATAGGTCCAGCGCTTGTTGCTTTCTGCCGATATATATTCCTTCACCAGACACATGAGCAAAGCCACGTTTGCCACGCTCTGTGTAACTGTCCACCACGTCCACGTGTCATAAAAATGGATTTTCGTAAGGATAGGAATAAGGAAATATATTCCGTTCATCACACCGAGAAGTGCTGTCACAATTCCGCCTGTTTTCTTGGTTTTATCGAGGAAATACGTGATAATTCCCGACACAAACAGCATATAGAACATCTTGGAGCAACCGAGAATTGTCGTATTCGCCACAACAAGCTCACTCCAGAAGGATACTCCCGGCGCAGTGTAAACCATATAAGTGCCGGCTGCAAGAATCGTCGCCCCGAGAAGCCAGATAATGCGGTTGTTTTTGACGTGAAGCAAGGCAGAGAACAATGCCGAGCCGAGCAGCACGAAGGAAACCATCATCAACAGCAGGCCTGTATTACGCTGAACTTTGCCGCTTGCCATAACGTCCTTTTCAAAATCAACCCCCGACCACAATGCCATATTGGAAAGCATTTCGTCAACGGCTGTATCATTGCCAAAGCTATGAGGGTTATGGACGAGGATTTCAACAGGCTCTTCACGTCCTGCTGTAAATGAATGGGCATACCAATAAACACCGCAGGCAGAGTCGCCATACAGAGGATTTTCCGCATCAACCACGTAAGGCTCGTTTTCTCCTTCAAAAAAGGTCAGATTGATATGGTTGGTATAAAATGCAATCGGCAAATCCCCATCATAAATGCCGACGTACTTGCCGTCAGGAGTCAGCTTATGGAAATTGCCGCGCAGAGTCACGTCTCCTTTGGTCGCAGAGATATGCTCACCTTCGGTAATTGCCTGCCATTCTCCGTCACCGATACGGTATTCGCCTTCAAAACGCACCTGCGCCACAAGAGCGCTGGCGGCCTGATTGCTGTTTGACGTGTTGAACCAGAACAGCAAAGCGGCAAGCAAAAGCAATATCACAATGCCCGCCACCTGCAAATATGTATTTTTGAATAGGTTGAACCTGTCTTTCAAGCCGGACATTTTCACAGCCTCCCAAGTATAGTCTTTGCCATATAAGCTTATTATAGCACAAAATCTCTCAATGTAAAATCCTGAATCATAGTAATTTAAGAGAAAAATGGAGGTTGACTCAACAACCGAGCCAACCTCCTTGCTTTTAGATCTTTTCCTTTACTGTTTCATCGATTGTCTGAGTTGGCACTCTTGGAATATTGCTGAATGCACCACCACCGACTACTTTATCAAGCTTTTCCAGAGAGATTTCCTTTTCTTCTGTTTCCTTGACTTCGTTTGGGTTAACCTTCTTCTTGTCTTCTGCCATTTTTATTTCCTCCTTTAGTTATTGTTTACAGAGTTAAGCTTTTCAAGAAATCTGTGAAGCATAACAGCTGCTTCCGCTCTTGTAGCGTTGTTCTTTGGTCTTACAGTATTATCATCGTATCCCTTGATGATTTCCTGGTCTGCAACCCATTCCATAGCAGTTACTGCATAAGATGAGATATCTCCTGCATCCTTAAAGGAAAGCTTTCCGTTGAGTGTTGCAGGCTCAACGCCCTTGTAAACTGCATAACGATGGATAATCGTTGCAATCTGCTCTCTTGTAATCTTTACGTCAGGAGCAAATTCATCATCCGAGATACCCTTGACAATGCCGTTTTCCTGCGCCCATGCAACTGCATCCTCATAGTATGAGCCCTTAACAACATCCTTGAACTTTGACGTTGTCGTTGTTTCAGGTGTGCCCTCTGCACGGTGGAGAACTGTTACAAGCATTGCTCTTGTCAATTCTGCGCTTGGCGAGAACTTATCGTCTGCAGTGCCGTTGAACAAGCCGTTTTCGTTTACGTACTGAATGCTTTCATAGAACCAGTCATCCGACTTGATATCCACGAAAGGATTGTTCCATTCTTCTGAATCAGACTTCTTGACCCACTTTGCATAGAGAGTCATGTCAGCAGTTACCTTTGCATTAAGGTCAGCCTTCTTTGTAAGCTCCTTGTCAAGATACCATCCGTCAAATGTGAATCCTGCCTTGACAGGTGTTTCAACCTTGCCGATTACAGCGTTTCTGATCACCTTGACAGAATCGAGCTTATTGCCGCCGTTTGTATCAAAGGTTACTGTATACTTTGTTGTGTTGCTGTCGCAGCCGGAATCTTCTGATGGTGTGCTTGCAACGACAACCTTGACTGTCTTTTCTCCGCCAAACGGAACAATCATAATTGTCATTTCTGTTTCGCCGGCATTGTTTGCCACAAGTTTGCCATCCTTTACAGTCGCAACGCTTGTATCAGCAATTGCATAGCTGATATCTGCACCCTGATAGAATTCATCCGCGGCATATTCAACGTCAAGTGCAAGAGCTTCGCCTGCTACAAGACTGATTTCCGTTACGTTCTTATCGCCGTTTACAGAAATATCATATGGATGCTCAAGCACAATCATAAACGTATCGTACTTGCTCTTTGGATTGCCGTCCTTATCCTGCACTTCGATGAATGCGTTTACGTAGCCGTATTCGAAGTATGCAGAGTCGATTTCAAGCGGCTTTACGAACGTCTTTGATTCGTTGATTTCAAGAGCGCCTACAGATGCTTCCATAAATACGTCTTTACCGTCACCTGTGTAATAGATATTGCTGAATTCGATAACAACCTTATCGCCTGTATCTCTTGCGTCAGCATTACCTACGTTCTTTACTGTATAAGTCGCATAGAATCCGTCATCACGTTCTTCGACAGAATAATCCATGATTTCATATACAGGGGAAATCTTGATATTTTCGCTTGTGAATACTGCTGTTTCTGCAGTTTCAGCCTCCTGGATTTCCATATACAGAGCAATCTCTTCGCCATCTGCATAGCTTTCAGGCATCGTCCATTCGAATGTTGCAATGCTTGAGGAGGATGGAGTGATGTTTGTATCGGAAGTTACTTCGTAAACAGGATCACCGATGCTGCCGTTGGATGTTTCGTAAACCTTAAGTGTATAACCTTCTGCAGTCTTAAGGCCTGTATTTTTAATCTTTGCATTTACAGAGATTGTTGTACCCGCCTGAGGTGCATCATTGGAGTATGCAACGTCTGTGATTTCCAGAGAGCCTGCAGACTTGTACTTTGTAGCAACAAGCTTTACGTTATCTACTCCGACGTAATCATCATTAAGGTCGATTGTATACTGGTTGCTTACTGTGATGAGATTGCCGTTTGCATCAGTTACAAATGCAACTTCATCGTGGATTGCACCGCTGTTTGTAAGACGAACGCCTTCAGACCAGCTGGAGCCGTCTGTGCCGTTTTTGATAAATGCAGATGCGTAGATTTCCTGGCCGCTGCTGCCGTCTTCGTTTGTAACAGGCTGGAGCCATGAAACGTAGAGGTTGCCATCCTTGTCAACGAATGCTGTATAGCTGCCGAACGTTGGGTTAACGTTGTCGTCATCCGGCACGTAAGTCACAACGCCTGCCTTCATCTCGAAGTCAGCCTTGATAGTGCCGTCGGAGTTGACGCCCTTCTTGATAAGGTCGGAAACGTTGATATAACGTACTTCCTCATTATTGCGGAACCAGAACAAATACGTGTGTTCGCCGTTTCTTACAAGCTGAGGTCTTGCATCAGTTATATTGTCGTTTGTGATTCTGACAGGGACGTAAGTGCTGTGTGATCTAAAATCATAAATCTGCACGAACAGCTCTCTGTCGGCATCAGTATCCATATTGTTGTCCTGATCGACGGTGTAAGTGTAAACACCGAGGCCGTTGTAGCTGATAGCATTGAAGTCGACGATGATAGGGTCACTATGCAATTCAAAATCTTCATACTCAATAGGTGAAGCAAGGAAGCGCTGACCGCCCCAATACTTTACAAGATAATCTTCAGCTTCCTGGTCTACTACTTCGTTATCATAGTAGTAATCTCTTGCCCACTCGCCTTCCATTGCGTCATAAAGCATATAAACGATGACGCTTTCGTTGGTTGTTGGCGATACGGAAGTCATGAAATCATTACCTGTAACTTCAGACTTGAGATAGTAAACCATGTAGTCGCGTGTATTTTCATCGTATGCAGCCTTAGGGTCGCTGTCGTAGAATTCATCGTTCGTCAATCTTTCAATCATGCCGATTTCAAGTGTTGACTTGTCGATAGTTGTTGTATAAACCTCAAGGCTCTTCAGGAATTCCATTTCAGAATTATATTCAAGTTCAGGTGCTCTTGAAGTCCAGCTGATAATAACCTTGTCACCTGCATCGCACAGATTTGGCTCAAAGTCTGCAGTGCCGTCATTCTGCACCTTAACAGGCTCAGACCACGTGCCATTATCATAAATGCTGTACATAAGGGCAGTTCTGTCCTTGTCATCTCTTTCAGGGTCGTCTGCGATGAATGCAAGCATTACTCTGCCGTCGCCCATATCAAGAAGCTGGGAATCTGCTCTGTCAAAGCCGTTTTCAAGAAGAACCGTCGACGTATCAGGCACGAAAGTGCTTCTCAACATAGGATTATCGCTTTCAGGCAGCCATTCGGATACCTCGCCTCTTGGCTTTACAATCACGTAGCTGTCGTCCTGTCCATTGCCGCTGCGCATGGACATAAGTTCACCCTTCTCAGATTCGTAGATCTGCTTTGTATGGCCGAAGCGTTCATTCACAAGGGAAACCGCAGGAATCGGCAATGAGAAATAGAATGCATCAACCCAGAATTTGAGACCAAGGCTTACGCTACCGCCGTTTATGTCATAATCAGGATAAAGATTCTTGATAGTAGGATGACAGACGTAGCTTGCCCCGAATGCAAAACCACCGCGTACGCCGAGCAGTCCGCAGATACCTGCACCTGCATAAGCACTGACGTAGGAGTTTGCACCAACGACGAAGTTCAGTGTCTTATAGTCTTTGCCCAGGGAGTCAGTCTTTGTCAGAAGACTGTCTGCCGTTGCAGTATCTTCATTTACTGCTGCAAAGCCCAGTTCAAGATAGCCTGTGATTTCGCCGTTAACACCGACGTAGCAAGGCACTGTACCGATAACGAAATACTGTACGTGTCTGAACTTACCTGTAATACCGGCATACAAGCCACCGCCAACGAAGACAAACTTCTGTGTTACGTTGTCAGTATAGTAGACGTTCTTGATGCCGTAATCGAAATATGCACCAACAATAGGAGCAACACCCCAGGAGCGCATACCAATACTGCTTACTCCCGATGCACGCAATTCCTCGCCCATTGTGGATACGTCAGAGGCCGCCTTTGTAAATTCGCTCATCTTATAGCTTCCGCCGTTATCAAGCATAGCATCTGCCTGAGCAAGCTTTTGGCTCTTGATGATAGCACCGACAGCCAGACGATGTCCGCCGTTTGGAAGGTCGGAAAGTGTCATGCTGAGTTTTTTAATATTGAAAGTACCAGCCATACTTCCGATTAAAGGAAGCTGCATAAAGTTGTTGGAAGTAGGGAAATCAATGCTCTGATATGCAGGCTCAACGTGGTTGCTTTCAACGAACGTATAGCCTGTATTTACAGGTGCGTATTCAGTCATCTTAAGCACGTCAAGCTCTACGACTTCACCGTTTTCATCGTAGCCCATACCGTTGCCCACAACTCTGTCCGTTGTGATTCTGATATAAAGCTCGTCACTGGAGGAATATCTTGAGTTTTCGCCCTTCTTGAAGCTTACGTTATACGTCCATACGGAAGTTCCGCCTACGTCTGTAAGCTCTCTTGCGCCGGAAAGGACTTCCTTAAGCTGATGAGTGTGGCTTTCATAAACGAGGAGGTCAACAGCTGTAACATTTTCTGTGCGCACTGTATTGTCTGTATCAAGATAGGATGCGCCGTTGTTGGCTATCGCAATTGTAAACGAAGTAGCCTCGTCGTTGATATATACAACACCGCTTTCAACTTTATTGCTGTTTGTAGCAACCACAGCTGCAACGTAAGGAGCAGAGCTGTTGAATGGCGATGCCTTGATTGTGCCGATGCTTACGTCGTAAGCCTGAGTTTCAACACCGCTGCTGCCGAACTGCGATACTTTCTCATTGCTCAGGATTGCAGTCTTGTATTCTGTCTTGCCCGATGCAACAGTCTTGTAGATGACGTTCATGCCGTTGATGCCGTACATACCTGAAGTATTGAAGGCGCCGTTTTCATCGGATACACCGTATGAATCTGTACCCATAAGGACGTAAACGCCGCTTGCAGGCATCCAGGCATTACCTTCTATGCCGCCATTCAGGGTAACGTTTGAATAGTACGCGTCACCTGTCAGGCAATACTTCATATTGTCTGCCTTTTCGCAGGTGAGGTAAATGATATTTCTTTCGATATCATCTGTCGATTCAAAATAGAAAGTACCCTGGGAATATTTGATATTTGTATTGATTTTACGCCATACAGGAGTATAACCGTCGTTCTTTGCTCTTGCGCTCAGTTCATAGTATACGTTTGATGCAAAGTCACGGCTGTCCACAACTGTATATTCCATATAGTTGCCGCTTCTGACACCACGTGTCTTGAAGATGCCGAAATTGGAATTGAACTTTTCCACGTCAGCTCTTGCAACTCTGACGATAATATGATTATTCTTCTTGTCAAAGTTTGGATAAACGTCGACGTCAGAATACATATTTAAGATAGTACAGTAATTTGTTTCAGCGTCATACGCTCTCAGATTGTCCACAGAATCAGCAGATGAATAGTCCTTTGTGACGAATCTGATTCTGGAATCTGTATAGGATGAGCTGTAGCTGTCCTTTACAGTCTGTGTGAAACGAATCTTATCACCCTTGTGATATGTAAGGACTGTGCAGTCTGCGCCTTCTTCCACAACAGGATTGCCGTTGTAGCTTACTTCGCCTCTGTAATCCTTGTAGATTCTTACTGTGGAATCGTAATAATCAAGAATTGGCTGAACGGAGAATGTAACCTTGAGACCAAGGTCACGATTTTCTTCGAAGGTTACATAGTCCATGTGTTCCTTGATGAACTCGTTGTTCACCTCAATGGAAACCGACGTTGTACCTACAGGAAGCTCATCTCTGAGGATTTTTGATGCACCTGTATCGTTGTTTACGATTTTAAGGCCCTTGATGTAAGCGTATTTGCTGCTTGTAGTTACAGTAAACTTTTCGCCGCTGAACTTTACAACCGCACCTGTACCTGTGTTGGATGCATTTCTCAGAATAACGTTGTTAGCGTCAGCAACCTCGTTTATGTAGATATTGTCAACGTATTCACCGTTTTCGTTCAGGAACTTAAGTGGCTCTGCACCCTTAAGGCTGATTTCAAACGGACGCATAATAGGCTTTATGGAATGAATTCTCAGTGTCGGAGACGTACCGAAAATACTGCCCGAACGAGTCTGCTCAATGGAAAACTCATTGAAATCACTCGAATTCAGATAAACGTTTGTTGTTCTTCTTTCCCAACGCTCATCACTGGACGTCCACTTTGTAGACGGAATATTGAAGGTATTAACCGTGATATCAGTATAGCACAGCTTTGGTGAGCTCTTTGTCCAGTCAATGGCAATACCGCTGACGTCGTAGCGCTTATCCTGATAATCTTCCCCATATCTCCAGTGGGCATAAGTAAACACGTTCGAGTCATAGCCGCCTGTATACATTTCCCATTCGCCGTCAACAGCCTTCTGATAGCTGTAGCTCAGGGAATTCTGCTGAGCACTGAGCATGTCTTCCACAAGGTCCACAGCGTCGCCTGTAACGTATGTGGCAATGTGCGCATCAGCGCGGACGCTTGCACGTGTGGATATTTCTTCGTCAGCAGATGCGGCAAAGAGACGGTAGCTTACGCTGTTATCCATAATCTCGCCGTATGCTGTGCTGATTTTGCCAATTGTACAGCCAACAGCATCGCTCATAACGATTCTGAACTGTGCACTGCCTTCGATATAATCACTGCGTATAGGAATGTTGATTGTACGCTCGCTGATACCGTATGGGAATACAACCTCAGTATCTACCTGAGAGTAATCTCTGTCCTTAATCGCTGTGCCGTCTTCTGTCTTTACCTTTACGGAAACCATCTGGTTGACAGCACCTTCACGCTTTACAGTCACTCTGATATAGCCGTCTTCAGGATAGTAGTGGCTCTGTGCAAAGTACACAGATGCAGCCTCCTGCACTTCATCATCGATGATATGTACTGTAGCACCGGATTTATCGCTGATAACAGCATTTTCCGACGCTGCGAAAAGATTGAGAGAGAACATACGGTCACCATCTCCGCGGCCGTTGTTCTTTGGAATGATTTTTACGTATTTTTCAGTTTCGCCTTCTTCAAAGCTGATCATGAGATATGCGCTGTCAAGCTCGAGAGACAAAGCCTCAATCATTTCCTCTGTATAATTAGCAAGGGAATTGTTTCCGCCGTCCATAGGAATCTTGTCCGACTTGATACCTGTCGCAATCTCCTTTGCATCCTTGAGCGAGTTTGCAGATACGACAGCCTCTTCTTCAACAGCTGCTTCTACCGCTTCAAGATATGCCTGCTTTTCTTCGGCATAGCCTTCGACCTCTTCAGTCAGGAACTCATCCAGAGTTTCAAGGTCTTCCAGGCAAAGCTCTTCTGCAGTCTCAGGGTCAAGACCTTCTTCCGAAACAAGCCCGTCAGTATAGTTCTCTTCCTCTATTGCATCTGTGTTTTCCAGAATCTGCTCGAGAACTGACGTTGCTGAGTCTGTATTTTCAACAGCTCCGCCCTTGCTGCCCTGCAGCTTGATTTCGTAGTCTGAGCCATACTTCGTTGTGACGTCAATGATGCTCAGTCTTACCTCGGCTTCAGGCAAAGCCTCGCCGCCTCTTCCTATCTTCAAAAGATAAGGAGCGCCGTGATTTTCCTGAATTTCCGCAACGGAGGACGCAAGATAAAACTCACCGCTTGTGAGTATTTCTTCGTCCATTTCGTCCTGCGGTAAATAAATCACGTCATTTGCCGCAAGAACAGGTACCTGCACCATAGGCAGTACCATCGCAAGCGAAAGTATCATACATATAATTCGCTTAAACGAGTCTTTCATTTTCGACATATTTTTTCCTCCATATATATTTTTATTCTATTTTTTGTATTGAAACCAGCTCTGCAAACAAGCCGTTTTTTTCAATAAGCTCATCATAGGTTCCGTCCTCTGCGATTTTGCCTTTATCGAGCACAATGATTCTGCTGCACTGCTTTATAGTCGACAAGCGATGTGCAATAACAATTCTTGTACACTCAAGGCTTTCGAGAGAATCGGCAACCCTTTTCTGTGTGACGTTATCAAGCGCGGAAGTGGCCTCGTCAAGCATAAGTATCCGAGGCTTTGAAGCAACCGCCCTGGCAATCAGAATCCTCTGCTTTTGTCCGCCCGAAACACCTCTGCTTCCCTCGCTGATGATTGTCTTCAGCCCCATCGGCATCTTTTTGATATCATCAGCAATTCCGGCAATTTCCGCCGCCTCCCACACCCTTTCAACGGGCATATTCGGCGAAGCTATCGTTATATTGGAAAGTATATCTCCGTGAAACAGCTTTCCGTCCTGCATAACGACGCCGATTTTTCTTCTCA
>JAFYNW010000391.1 GCA_017547995.1 Clostridia bacterium
GATTTTATCTCATCGTCAGGCTGCTCATCGGCAAACCACGGCATATAATTAAACAATCTATAAAACTTGTCAACACTATACGCTCCGCCGATAACTATGCAGGAATAGCCGTCAAAATCATAGATTTCCCCGTCTTTTGCAAAGAAAATGTTGGGATATTCCGCCTGCGACCATACCTTACCGCCGTGATATTCTGTCATTTCATAGCCTTGCACAGTATGTGGTCTCCGCTCATGATTGCCGTGAATACAGAAAACCTCGCAAGGCAGGGGGGAAACAAGCGTCTTGCGTCCGTAATCAAGACGTCCGTTGTCATAATTGAGACCCGCATCGCCAAGCACGATAACGATATCGCCCTTGTGAAGCGCACTCTGATTGTTCATATATAAAAGACGGCTGAAATCGCCGTGAGTATCGCCTGTGATGTAAATCATAACGTCACCTCCATACATATATTATAACACAAAAACCTCCCGATTGGGAGGTTTTCTATCTATGCGTGTAATTCTTTATGCTGTACCCAGAAAGCACCACCCGGTTTGATGGCGAGAATGTCGATAGGACCGCCGACAGTCTTGCTTCTGTTCTGGAATGAAATAGTCTTTGCAGTCACGTCGACGGCAAACTTTGCAAAGTCGACCGCATCCTGCAGTGTGAAAAAGGCAAAGCCCATGGAATAATCCTTCAGGTCGACGTAGTTGCCGTCACTGGTTTTGATGGCGACGGTATTGATAAGGCGCATGAGCGGCTCGGTTTCACCGTCCCATGTAGCGCTTGCATTTTCGGTATTTCTGCGGATAATCGACTTGGAAAGTACGTTGACACGATGCACGTGAGCGGTAGGGTCGCCCTTGTCGTAGCCTGCGACGATAAACTTGGCGTCAGGCACAGGGTCAAACTTTGAAAAATAATCGATAAGCTTCTGGGAAACCTCATCGACAGAGGTCTTTTCCTTGACGTGCTTTGCAATGAAATCCTCAATATAAATCGAAATCGGCTTGTTCTTGATGCTTGAAGCACCCGAAGTGGAAAGTCCGATTGTGGAATTGCAGATGAAGGTCTTATAGGTTGTGTCTGTGCTCTGGATGCCGTAATTCTTGAGCGCACCCTTGCCGTTTGGATTAGGCTCATAGGTTGTGTATGTAATACGGCTGTCGCTGGCCATGATAATGCCTTCGTGAGTGTATACTGTAATGATAAATGACATAAGTAACCTCTGAAACGTGTACTTTTATTAAATTATACCATACAATGCCGCCGTAAACAAACCGAAGGGATGCTATATAGAAAAAAGCAATAAAACAAGCCCTGCAATATAGATAAATAAAAAACTCCCATTTGGGAGGTTTTTGGTATTAACGGAAAAATGGTCGGAAAGCTTCCCTGAAGCCTCGCTTGAATCGGTTGATAAAGCTGCGCTGTTCTTTTACGTATTCCTGCAAAGCGGCAAACTCATCACATTCATATTGCGCCACAGCCTCGTCAGCCATAGCCTCGGCTTCGTCATATTTCTTCTCATCACAGAGAAGCTTGACCTCCTCTGTGATATAGGTTACGTATTCGCTGCGGTATTCCTGCAAAACAGCCTTGATTTCGTCGCTGTCAGGATATTTTTTCACAGCTTCCTCAAGGTCACTCAGCGCCTTGCCGTAATTCTCTCCGTAAAAATCACTTTCGGCAAGCGTGAGAATCTCCTCAATATCCTTAAGCTGAATCAAAGCCTCCTCAAGGTCGTCGAGTTTATTGCTCATAACGGCATCGTCGACGAGAGTGAGATATTCATCGAGCAAGGCTACGTATTTTTCGTGGTCTTCGATAGTCTCCACCTTGGAAACAGCCTCGTAAATTGCCTTCTTGCAGGAAACAAGCAGGGCAGAGCACTGACTCCAATCGGAATAGGTTGTGTCAATTTTCAGAATATTTCTGATGGCGCCAACGTAATCGCCCTTTTCAAAGCTGACCTCAGCATCGGCACGATATACCTTTGCATCGGTTTCGACGGTAATCAGCTTAATGCCGTCGAGGGCGGCCTTGGAAATATCCTTATCTTCATTGCCGGTCCATTCATTCAGGGTGAGGATGGCCATTTCAGCAGAAAGGTCACCAGCACGCCAACGTGAAATGCATTCATCAATAACGTCAAGTATCTCGTCCTCCGTCATAACGTTTTCGGTCGGCACGGAAACAGTATTGCCCATAATGGCGGAATCGGATACAGGTGTGGTGCGCTCAAAGCCGAAGACAAAGCTGACGGCGAGAGCGACGAGAAGTGAAGCAGCAATAAAAATCTTGTTCAATTCGTTTAGTTTTCCTCCTTGATTAAAGAAAAAATTGGGATAGTATGAATACCGAATACAATTTATCGGTTGAATATATTATACCATAAATATGCAAAATATCAAATCCCGATAAAATAATATCAATTATTTTTGGATAAAGGGGAAAAATTTGAAAAAACGCAAGACATTTTCTGTATTATATGGTATAATGGTGACAACCTGATATAGTGTCAGGGATTTTGACGTGCAAACATTTATTTGTGAAAGGCTGAAACAAAATGACACTTGCTAATATTGTATCTTTGCTTGGCGGTCTTGGCTTCTTCCTCTTCGGCATGACGCTGTTGAGTGATGGCCTCAAGAAAATCGCAGGCAGCAAACTTGAAATGATTCTTGAAAAGCTCACGTCCACAACCTTCAAGAGCGTGCTTCTGGGTACTGTTGTTACAACAGCTATTCAGTCCTCCTCGGCAACTACGGTTATGGTCGTTGGTTTTGTAAACTCGGGCATTATGAAGCTGGCCAACGCCATCGGCATAATCATGGGTGCAAATATCGGTACAACTGCGACAGGCTGGATTCTCCTGCTTGCCGGTGCAGAGGGCGGCGGTATTTCCTCCTCCACTATTTTTGCATTCGTTGCATTCGTAGGTATCATCCTCAACTTCTTCTGCAAGAAGCCTAACCTTAAAAACATCGGTATGATTCTTCTTGCATTCTCCATTCTTATGAATGGTATGCAGACAATGAGCAGCGCGATGTCTCCGCTCAGATCAAGCCCTGTATTTATCAACTTTATCGCGGCTGTATCCAATCCTATCATAGCTCTCCTCGTTGGTGCAGTGTTCACAGCAATCATCCAGAGCTGCTCTGCTTCCATCGGTATTCTTCAGGCTATGTCCATCACAGGCATCATCGGCTATGACGTAGCAATCCCAATGGTTGTCGGTATGTGTATCGGTGCTTGTGCTCCAATCCTCATTTCTGCAATCGGTGCAAATATCCACGGTAAGCGCACAGCGTTTATTTACCTTTACTTCAATATGTTCGGTGCTGTCGTTCTCCTGCCATTGTTCTATATCTGCCATGCATTCATGCACTTTGATTTCATGAGCCAGATGGCAACAAGCATGGGCATCGCTGTTGTAAACACAATCTTCAACGCAGCTACAACGTTCGTACTTATGCCTGTTCCTGGTGTTATGGAAAAGATTGCAGTTCTCACAGTCAAGGACAAGAAGGGCGAAGAAGAGGAAGAATACAACCTCAATATGCTCGATGAACGCTTCCTTGAATATCCTTCCATCGCACTTGAACAGAGCGGCAGAGCTATCGACCTTATGATCGATGCATCCTTCAAAAACTTCAGAAAGTCCACAAACCTTGTTGAAAACTTCAATGCTGAAAAGTATGAAAAAATCCTTGCCCGCGAAGAACGTGTCGACAAGATTGAAGATACTCTCGGTGCATACCTTGTCCGTATCAACAAGAAGGAGCTTTCCGAAAAGGAAACACAGACAGCGGCAAAGTATCTCGCTTGTCTTACAAATCTCGAACGTATCTCCGACCATGCTGTAAATATTGCAGAGCTCAGCAAGGAGCTTGCTGAAAAGAGCCTCCGCTTCTCCGACCATGCTGTCAAGGAATTGAACACTTGTGTTGAAGCTACTATGGAAATCATCAGCCTCGCGCAGAAATCCATTCAGGAAAACAGTGTTGAAACAGCAAATATGGTTGAGCCGCTCGAAGAAGTCATCGACATTATGACAAAGGAATGCAAGAGCAATCACATTCAGCGTGTTCAGGCAGGCAACTGTACTCTCGAGCTCGGCTTTATCTTCAACGACTGCCTCAATAACATTGAGCGTGTAGCATCACATTGCTCCAACATCGCAATGGCTGTTCTTGAATCTGCAAACTCCAACGTTCACGGTCATAATCACCTCAAGAGCATCAAGGAAGGCGTTGATAACTCCTATCAGCACCAGCTCACAAACTACGCAGAAAAATATTACAGCAAGCTTATGTCAATTGAATAATAAACTACATAAAACGCAGGACTCGTTCCTGCGTTTTTTAATTTATTCATCTTTCCGATATGCCTTCATTCTTCTTGTTTTGAAATGAAAAAGGTGATATAATTATTGTATATACATAAAAATTACACGGCTTATGCCGTCTGATACTATATGCCGCGGATATCGTCTTCCGACGGCAGAAAGGGGTCTTGATATGAGATCAAACTTTGAATTCCTCTCCAGATACTGGCCTGAGATTGCCCAGCTTGGCATGAAGGCCGAAAGCTGTATATATTCCTCACAGGAGGAGTGTGCAGGCAGACTCTGGAGCTTTGCTGAAAAAATCATAACGGAGATTGCCTCCTGCGAAAATATCGCTCTTTACGATGACCTGACGGGCGAGGACTATATCAGAATCCTACGCAGGGAAGGCTTTTTGCCTGAAAGAATCGACGATATTCTTTTCGCATTGAAGAGCGCGAAGAATGACGCAAGATATGCAGAGAATACTCTAGGTGTCGATGCTGTGACTCTCGTCCGCATTGCACATAATCTCGCGAAATGGTTTATGGAGGTGTACGGCAACTGGAATTATATTCCGGAGGAATTCGTCGTGCCTGAAAAGGAAGAGCTTCAGTCTTATGAAAGCCTTGGTGTGATGGCGAATATTATGCCTGAAGTCCCTCAGGTGTCAGCAGGTGAGCGAAGCCGGAAGGCGGAGGCTGTGGCTGAAAATATCGCCCTGACAAAGGCGGAGGAAGAATATCTCATGCACAGACAGGTGCGTATCGAAAGCAACGTCCTGCCTGTAGTCCACTATGTCCTTCAGCAGAATAAGATTCCCGTCATCAGAAGCCTGACTGTCGTCAATAATTCCGACGCGCCTCTTGAAAATATTCAGCTTAAAATAAAGGCTCAGCCTGCAATGTGCCTTGAGCTTGTAAAGCATATCGATTACGTCCCTGCAAACAGCGTGCTTGAAGTGAAGGACGTACGTCTTGTGCTGAGCGCTGAGTATCTTGTCGGTGTCACAGAAAAAATCAATGGTCTTCTTTATCTTTCCCTTGAGAAGGATGAAAAGGTCATCTTTACAGATATAAAGGAAATCACAGTCCTTGCCCTCGACGAATGGCACGGCTCTTCATATTATCCTGACCTTA
>JAFYNW010000392.1 GCA_017547995.1 Clostridia bacterium
TCTAAAAATGAAAATAATACAGAGATTACATTGTTGTATGCCCCAGAATATTTTTCATTCATATCTTTTAATGACAACATAAATCTTTTAACATGCGCAGTGGTTAATGCAGACAATACATTTGAAATTCAATTTTATCCTAAATAATAGACATAAAAAAGCAGAGCTACGGCTCTGCTTTTTTTATACTATTCAACTTTATTTTCTTTGAAAATTGTAAACTGTGATTGGTTGAAACCAGGGTTGCTTTCAAAAATAACCAGATGAAAATCGTTTTCGAGAATATAATCATATAGATTATCCTTAAAAAATCTTGTATCTACAACGTGGATTTCGCTTGTCGAAAGGGAAAGGAATGGTGTGAGTACGCACCCGAATGAATCTCTGATAAAGAGAATCTTATTATCATTTTCAGTCAGATAATTTTTATCAATCTCAAGGTTGTAATCACTTGTATAGAATACGTAAGGCGATGCTGTAAATACGTCTGTATTATCAAATACAGCGTAGTCATGGAAACAATCTTCAAAAGAGCCCTTTACGTCAATGCCCATAATAGGCACGGTTTTCTGCAAATCAGTTTCAAATTTTGGAGTTATAATGGTATAATCATCAAGTCCCGCATAATACTTGCCGACTTTCTTACCCTGACTGCCCAGGAAAATATTTTCTTTCACTTCAAAACAAAAGTTTTCATCGTCATATATCGCGGAATCAAGCTTCAGTCCATATTTTTCATTTACATATTCAGCAATATATCTTGCGGCAGAAAGTCCTGTTTCAGGCTTCCAATGATGGTCAGTCTTGAAGAAATATTCTAGTCCATCTATATTCTTACGCAAATCATATGTATCAAGTCCTGCGGCAGAAAGGGCTGAGAGCATATCGTCAGCCTGCTTGGCGTAATGATTATTTCCAACATCATAATTCTGCGGCCATTTGTGAGGCGCCTGGACGTATAAAAAAGGAATATCATTGCTTTCAAGCCAGCTTCCAAATGAAATAAGCTTATTGGCAAATGGCAAAACGTCCTCTTTTGTGCCGGCAAATGTTATATAATCATCTTGAAGTCTGATAACGTCATATTTCGGCTCGTCACCCTTGATGGTGTTTACGCCGATAGTCTTATAAATCCAGCCTTTTATATTGATTTTAGTGTTTTTCGGTAAAAAATATAAGGCAAAAACCGTCAAGACTATGATTAAAATGACAAAAACAAATACTTTGATTTTTTTCTTCATAAATCACCTATAAATAATTGCAAATATTGAAAAAATCTGCTATAATTACTAAATGAAAGAGAAGGTATATCTATGAAAAAAATATTATTCATTACACTAATTATAGCATTATTACTTGGATGTGCTGCGGCAGATATTGAAACTTCGCCGCCAATTCCGACTATCGGCACAACTGCGGCTCCTGAAACAACTGCATCACAACCGACAACCACCGTTTCAAAAGCCGATATTCCTGTTCCTGAGAAAAAGGAAACAAGAATATCCTTCGCCGCTGTGGGGGATAATCTCTTACATAATACTGTAACATATTCCGCACAAATTGAAAAGGGAAAATTTGATTTTTCTCCAATTTATTCCGTTATGAAGCCTATAATCGAAAAATATGACCTTGCCTTTGTGAATCAGGAAATCCCACTTGGCGGTCTTGATTTCGGTCTCAGCGGATACCCTAATTTCAACGGCCCGGCAGAAGCAGCAGCAGGTCTTTTTGAAAGTGGCTTCAACATTATAAACCTTGCAAGTAATCATTCTCTTGATAAGGGTCTTAAATGTCTGCTTGCATCTTATGAAAATATCAAAAATGCAGGGTTTGATAAGATAATCGGTATCTTCCCGGATGAAAATAATCTCGATGATTTTCTTATTTTCGAGCAGGATGGTATCGAAATCGGTATGCTTTCCTATACTTATGGTACAAATGGCATTCCGCTTCCTAAGAGCAATCCTAATATTGTTCCGCTTATCAGTGATGACAAAATCAAGGCTGATATCGAAAAAATCAGACCTGAATGCGACGTGCTTATTGTTTCCATGCATTGGGGCACAGAATACACTACAACTGAAATCAAGGAACAGACAAGACTTGCAAATCTGCTTAACGAGCTTGGTGTAGACGTAATTATCGGTCACCACCCGCACGTAATCGAGCCTATGAAAATTATCGGCGAAGACCACAAAACAGTTTGTTTCTATTCTCTCGGCAATTTCGTTTCCAATCAGCAGAAGGCAGCTACAATGCTTGGCGGTATGGCAAGCTTTGATATCGTAAAGACCGTTGAAGATGAAATCGAAATCCAGAATGCCGGTGTTCTTCCGCTCGTAACTCATTATAACAATAAAGCTAACAAATATGACATTTACCCATTGGACAGCTACACAAAGGAGCTTGCTGACGTTCATGGTATAAAGAGACATGACAGCAAGTTCAGCTTTGATTACCTGCACAAGCTTGCAGATGAGGTTCTGGGCGAATACAGACTTACTCTTGGAGATTTAGATGATTAAAAATATTGTAATTGACGGCATCAAAGCCGAAAACAGATATTTCCTTGCGCCTATGGCTGGCATTACCGACAGTGCATACAGACAGATCTGCCGTTCTTTCGGCGCAGGTATGACGTATACAGAAATGGTCAGTGCAAAAGCGCTTACATACGGTGATAAAAAGAGCCTCGCGCTTCTTAAAATTGACGACAGTGAAATGCCATGCATTGCACAGATTTTCGGCAATGACCCTGAAGTTCTTGCTGAAGGTGCAAAGATTGCGGTTGCAAATTGTCAGGCTGTAGGCATTGATATCAATATGGGATGCCCTGTGCCTAAAATCGTTTCAAATGGTGAAGGCAGTGCTCTTATGGCTGATATCAAAAGGGCAGAAGCTATCATTAAAGCCGTACGAAAGGCTATCGATATTCCGCTTACTGTCAAGTTCAGACGCGGCTTTACCTTCGATACAATAAATGCTGTTGAGTTTGCGAAAATGGCAGAATCCGCAGGCGTAAGCGCCGTATGTGTACACGGCAGAACAAGAACTCAGATGTATAGTGGTGAATCTCATTTCCCAACTATTGAAATGGTAAAGAAGGCGGTCAGCGTTCCCGTTATCGCAAGCGGTGATATTTTCACTCCTGAAAGTGCATTCAAGGCAATGAACGAGTATGGTGCTGACGCTGTTATGGCTGCGCGTGGTGCACTCGGCAATCCGTTCCTTTTCAGGCAGTTCCTTCAGTATGAAGAAACAGGTGCTTACGATGCAACTGACCCTAAGGAAGTTATTGACACTATGAAACGCCATCTGCTTCTCACTTGTTCGCTCAAGGGCGAACAACGTGCAGTTGCTGAATGCAGAAAACATATGCTCTGGTATCTCAAGGGTATCCGAGGATCCAAAAAGTTCAAAATAATTATTTCTACACTTGAAACATGTGACGAAGTAATCAAACTTTTAGATGAAATAAAGGAAACTTGTGATGGTTAACGAAAAAGAAATTATCCGACGCGCTGCCGACGGCGATATGGAAGCTTTCGAAATAATCGTTTCTTTGTACGAAAAGAAGATTTATAATCTCACTTACAGAAATCTCGGACACGAGCAGGATGCAATGGATGCCTGTCAGGAGGTTTTTTTGAGAGTGTTCAGATTCCTCGATAATTTCAAGGAAGAGAGCTCTTTTTCTACGTGGATTTATCGCATAGCTATGAACGTCTGCAAAGACCACATAAAGCGCAACAGATTCGGATATGACATTTCACTTAATCAGGAAAATGAAGACGAAGAATATGAAATAGAAGTATCAGACATCCGATACAACCCTGAAAATGCCTATGAGCGTAAGGAGCTTTCTGAGAAGCTTGAATCCGGTATGCGCCAGCTTTCGGCAACACACAGAGATGTTCTCGTTCTCAGAGAAGTTGCAGGTAAGTCTTATTCTGAAATTTCCGAGATTTTATCTCTCGACGTAGGCACTGTAAAATCCAGAATCGCCCGTGCACGAGAAAATTTAAGAAAATATCTTTCAAATCATGGAACTTTTTCGATATAATTCAGTCTAATGCTCTGTTAAACATTACTGCGAGGAGAATAAATGAATAATTGTACTAAGTATATAGAGCAGATGAATATGTATCTCGACGGTGAATTGAAGGGTGCAAACATTTCTGAACTTCTTGAACATATCGAGCGTTGCTCTAACTGTAAAAAAAGATTTGAATCATTAAAAATAATTTCTTTTCAGACACGTGAAATGGACGTAAACGTTCCATTGGATTTGCATGAAAATATTATGCGTAACGTACGTACAAACGCACGACCTGCTAAAAAGCAAATCAATTTCCGCAAGCTTTCAAAGTTTGCATCTATGGCTGCAGCAGTTATGCTGATTATTGCCGGTATTTACGTTGGATTAACAACAGACTTTATTTTCGGAGCAAAATCTGCAGAAGAAGCAGATATGATGTCTCCGGGCGCAAACGCAAAAGTTGCATCATACAATGAGCAGAGAAGCGTTCCTGCCGCCGGAATTGAAAACAGTGAAGCTGCCGAAAAAACAGAAAGCGTTGAAGCTGCAAGCGAAAAAGCGCCTATGGAATTCGGTTTCCTCAAGCTTTATAACGGCGAAGGTCAGCTTCCGGATTTTGTAGAGGACTATGCATATAAACAGGACTCCGAAAGCCATCTTTTCTATGTTTATATAGAAAACAATGCAGAAGTATATTCCGTTTTTGAATCTCAGCTTGGAGATGCAGGCTTTATCGGTGGGGAAGAACTCAATAATACTTCCAACGTTAATTCCGAAGCAGACTACGTTCTGTATATAATCAACTTAAAATAATTTCAAGCCTCTCTGACTGTAATGCAGGGAGGTTTTTTATTATTTTGTGTTAGTTTATCGCGGTTTCTTATTTACTTTTACGAAGTTTTTTGATATAATAAAATGGATAATGAGATAGTGGGGTTATATTATGAAAAAGCAGATTATGTCTATAAATTTTGACAGCGTAACAATGGATGAAGCTGTTTCTATTGCAGAAGGATGTATTGATTCTTCTGAAAAATGTATGGTTGTAACACCAAATGCTGAAATTGCATATGCAGCTGAAAAAGATGCAAACTTTGCTGATCTTATCAATAACGCAAAGCTCGTTCTGCCTGACGGTGTAGGTGTCGTCCTCGCTTCAAAAATTTTAGGCGATCCTGTCAAAGGCAAGGTAGCAGGCGTAGAATTTGCTGAAAATCTTATTAAAACAACAAAATATCCTGTATTTTTCTTTGGCGGGAAGCCAGGAGTTGCCGAAATGGCACGTGACAATATGAAGGCAAAATATCCATCCTGCAATATTGCCGGTGTCCGTGACGGCTACTTTAAGGAAAAGGATATTCCTGATATTATCAACGAAATCAATGTATCCGGAGCAAAAATTGTTTACGTTTGCCTTGGTGCTCCAAAGCAGGAGCTTTTCATCAAGGCTCATATGAATGAAATCAATGCTTACGTATTCGCAGGCCTCGGTGGAAGCCTCGACGTTTTTGCAGGCACAGCAAAGCGTGCTCCTGATTTCTTTGTAAAGTTCGGTCTTGAATGGCTTTACAGACTTATCAAACAGCCATCCAGAATCAAAAGAATGTCTGTTTTGCCACTTTATATTATAGAAACTATCAAGTTTAAGCTGGGAGGAAAGAAATAATGCTCAAAGTCAAGCTTATTGCACATACACCTGATCCTGAAAGAATTATTGCTGCTGCAGCGAGATTTTGCTATTCTCCGGCTACAACAGACACAATAATGGAAAAGCTCACAGATGACGCAACAGGCAAGTTCATCGATATGCTTATGGAAATCGGACACGAAAGTCCAATCGAACATGCATCCTTTACGTTTGCTATCGAAGGTGTTTCAAGAAGCCTTCTTGCACAGATTACACGTCACAGAATCGCATCCTTCAGTGTTCAGTCTCAGAGATACGTCAAGGAAAACCATTTCTCCTTCGTAACTCCTCCTGAAATTGAAAAGGATGAAAAGGCGAAAGAAATCTTCCTTAAGGCTATGGAAGATGATATGAACAAATATGAAGAACTTTCCGCTATTCTTTTTGAAAGACATTATCAGGAAATGATTGCCGAAGGTATGGACGAAAAGAAGGCAAAGGGCGCTGCCGAAAAGAAGGCTATCGAAGATGCACGCTACGTTCTTCCTAATGCATGTGAAACAAAAATCATGATGACAATGAACACACGTTCACTCTATAATTTCTTCAAGCTCAGAGCATGTAACAGAGCTCAGTGGGAAATCAGAGAGCTTGCATTTGAAATGCTCAAGCAGTGTAAGGAAGTTGCTCCTGTGTTATTCTCAAAGGCAGGTCCTGCATGTCTTTATGGTCCTTGCTCAGAGGGCAAGATGACTTGCGGCAAAGCGAAGGAAGTCAGAGAAAAGTTCGGGGTAAAATAAATATGAACGGTAAAATTATAGTTTTTGAAGGTACTGACGGCTCCGGTAAGGCCACGCAGAAGAATAAGCTCTGTGAGTACTTCAAAGCAAACGGAATAGATTACAGAGAAGTGACTTTCCCAAGATATTCTGAAGAAAGCTCTGCTCTTGTAAGAATGTATCTCGGCGGTGAATTCGGCTCTAAGCCTACTGACGTGCCTGCCAAGACTTCATCGGTTTTCTTCGCAGTTGACAGATATGCATCATATCAGAAAGACTGGAAAGAATACTATGAAAACGGTGGCATCATCGTATGCGACAGATACACAACGTCAAACGCTGTACATCAGACTCCAAAGATGCCTGAAGGCGAGTGGTGGAACTTTACAGACTGGCTTTTTGATTTTGAATATAATCTCATGGGTATTCCAAATCCTGACCTCGTATTCTTCCTTGATATGCCTACAGAATATACGTTGAAGCTTATCGAGCATCGTCAGGGCAACGAAGGTGATATTCACGAGCAGGACCACAATTATCTTGCTCATTGTAGGGAATGTGCTCTTAAAATCGCCGACAGATACGATTGGAAGGTTGTTCATTGTATAAAAGACGAAAAAATAAGAACAATAGATGATATCAGCAGTGAAATAAGTAAAATTGTAGTTGGTGAAATATTGTAATTATGGAATTCAGAGCTTTTTCAATAGATGATATAGACCTCGTACAGAGCTATCTCGATATAGATGGTGCGTTTATGGCCGAGAGAAACTTTGCGGGACTTTTTCTGTGGTGCGACCATTACAAAGTAAAAATGTGCATCGAAGACGACTGCCTTTATATGTGCAGTAATCGAAGTGATGAATATATGATGGTCTTCCCACCATTTACACGTGGTGATTTCAAAAAAGCATTTATAAAGCTTATAGATTATGCACGCAGTATCAACGACTATATTCTCGTCAATTCGGTTTCTGAATCTCAGAAAGAAAAGCTTATTGAACTTTTTGGGGAAGATGCTTTCGAGTTTGAGGAAAACAGAGGTGCAATGGATTATATTTATAATTCAGAGGACCTTATGTGGCTTAAAGGAAAGAAGTTTTCAGCAAAGCGTAATCACGTGAATAAGTTCCTCGGTGCATACGGAGATTCCTGGTCTTTCGAAAAGATGGATCCTCTTGAAAATCGCAATGAAATAATCGATTTCCAGATTTCATGGGGTACCAGCCGAGGAGAAGAAGACACCGCTGATTCTGCAGAAACGTTTTCTATTAAAAAAGCCCTTGATAATTTTGATAAGCTTGCGCTTAAAGGCGGCATACTCAGAGTCAACGGTAAAATGGTCGGTTTCACTATCGGCAAAAAAGTTTCCGATCATGTTTTCGGCGTGATGTTTGAAAAGGCGGATATCTCCTACGAAGGTGCTTATGCTATGATAAATCAGCAGTTTGCGCAGCAAAACTTCGAAGGCATTCCGTTCGTAAACAGAGAAGAAGATCTTGGTATTGAAGGCTTGCGTAAAGCTAAGCTTTCATATAATCCTGTCCAGCTTACAAAAAAATATTTAGTGAAAGTCAATCCAGAGAAAATAAAATGATAAGATACGCATTATCTTCGGAAAAAGAAATATTGGAAGACGTTTTCAACATCTGTTTTCCAGGTGAAAAGAAGTTTGCAAAGTGGTTCTTTGACAAGGTTTTCAATTATAGAAACACACTTGTCTATGAAGAAAACGGCACGATTATTGCCGCATTGCAGATGATACCTGTAAAACTGACTGATGGTGAAAAAACATATACCTCAAGCTATCTTTACGGTGTCGGTACTCTGCCTGAATACAGAAGTCAGGGAATTATGGGTAAAGTAATAGAATATTCCTTTGAAGAAGATAAAAAGAATGGCACAGATTATTCCATTCTTATCGTTCAGGAAGACTCACTTCTTGACTATTACAGCAGATTCGGATTTGAAAAATATTTTTCTGTTTCAAAAAAAGTATTTGATACGGATGAGAATATTATCAACTTCAGGCCTGTTGAACGCAAGGATTTTGCAGCTATAAATAAAGTTTACGAGGATAACTGTGCAGGTATATTACATGCCGTCCGTGATGAAAGACATTGTGATGCTCTTTACGATATGTATGCAGAAACGTCCTTCGTTCACGAAACAGACGGAGTTATCGACTCGTACGTTTTCGGTTATTTTACTGAAAACTCTTTCAACGCGACGGAATGCATCGGCATAAATGGACTTGCCCTTGCAAACTCAGTTGCAGTATATCATTCAAAAAAACAATATAAATGTACTTTCCCGGGAAATGAAAAATATATTGGAATGATTAAAAATATCAATGAATCAATAAAAAATATTGAAGGTTACATCAATTTGTTATATAATTAGGAGAGAGACGTGACAAAAGATAAAACCAATCTCTTTGCAGGCTTTGTGCCTGTTATGACAGTACTCATATTATTTTTGTCGAAACAGCTCCTTGCCAATGGTGTTATAGAGCAAACCTGGCAGACTGTTGCGATAATCCAGGCCGCTGCTTTCCTGATTCCTACGATTATATCTTGTATCATCGGCAGAAAGCTTGGCAAGAAGGTATCACTTCCTTCAAAGCCAATAGGATTCAGACAATTCTGGTTTACCCTTATCGGCGGTATTTCTATTGCCTTTCTTGCATTCTGGGCAAACTTTACTGTGATTAACAATTCAGGAATTGCTGAAGTAAGCGGTAAACTCTCGGTCGAAACTGCACCATGGTATGCAATTTTCATTATCAATGCGCTTATTCCGGCATTTGCTGAAGAATTGATGTTCAGAGGTGCTATGCAGAGCCTTCTCTCTGAGTTTGGCACTTCAGTTTCCATCATTACAACAGCTGTTTGCTTCTCCGTTATTCATATGGATATTTCGAATATGGCAGGCTCCTTTATTTTCGGCTTGTTCTGCGGATATCTTACATATTCGTTTTCATCTCTTATTCCCGCATTCTTTGTCCACCTGATATGTAATTCATGCTATCTTGTTATGGACTTCTTTATAGATACTTACGAGATTTTCGGTCTTGTTCCGTATTTCTTCGTAACAAACGTATTCTTATTCCTTATTTTCGGATATTTTGCTTTTGTTACCCTTGAAAAGCTTATCGAAAAGGGAAAAGTACAGAAATTCATTAAAAGCAAACCAGGCAACTACATAATGACAACCTTAGGCTCACCGGGTGTCGTTGTAATGTTGCTTATCACTATTATGTCAATAGCATATAATATCTAACCGAAAGGAGAAATTATGTCAGATAATATGATCAATAATTTGCCTGATGGAGAAGAGAATGTTACTGTTCATCCTGAAAGAACCCATCAGAAAAATAAAAAGAAGGCAAGAAAGAAAAAGAAGAGAAAAAGCGCTCTCAGCAAGTTCACATACGTTCTTTTCGTTCTTGGCGCATCAATGCTTTTATCAGCATTTATCCTTCTTACAGCAAACGACGTTTTTGCGCTCATCAAGCCTGAGCTCAAAACAATTGTCGAAGTCAAGGAAGACGTTACTGTAAAAGAAATGGCTGATATCCTTGGTAAGAATGGTGTTATTGAATACCCATGGGCTTTCAATCTGTATTCCACTATCAAGAAATATAAGACGTTTGAAAGCGGTAAATTTGAACTTGATTCCGATATGGACTACGGCCAGATTATCAATTCTCTCAAGCGAGTTGCAAGCTATACAGAAACAGTTACCGTAACAATCCCTGAAGGCTACACTCTTAAACAGATTGCTCAGCTTATGGAGGATTCTATGGTTTGTTCTGAAAAGGATTTCCTTGAAACAGCCGCTACCTATCCTTATAAGCACGATTATCTGCAGGATATCCCAATGGAAGAATTCCGTCTCGAAGGCTTCCTTTTCCCGGATACATACGAGTTCTATAAGAATGATAAGCCTGTCAACGTCATCAATAAGATGCTCAACAACTTTGACGTCAAATATTCTGATGACATCATCAAGTATGCCGAAGCAACAGGCTATACTATGGAAGAAATTATCACTATTGCTTCTATGGTTGAACGTGAAGCTGTTAAGGAATCCGAACAGAAGACAATTGCCGGTGTAATCATAAATCGTCTTGAGAACAGTGCCGAGTATCCTTTCCTTAATATCGACGCAACTGTTCAGTATGCTCTCCCTGAGCACAAGGCGGCACTTTCTTCTGAAGATCTTAAAATCGACAGTCCATATAACACATACATCTACAAGGGCCTTCCTAAGGGTCCTATCTGCAATCCTGGTATGGGTGCAATCCTTGCCGCAATTCAGCCTGAAGATCATAATTACTATTATTACGTTGCAACAGGCGAAGAAGATGGCGGTCATATCTTCACAAGAACACTTGAAGAGCACAACAATGCCAGAGCTGAAGTTGAAAAGAATAAAAAATAATGGGGGATATAATGAGAAAACCTGAAATTTTATCGCCTGCAGGCGATATGGAAAAGCTCAGATATGCTGTAGCTTATGGTGCTGACGCCGTATACCTTGCCGGCAGTCAGTTCGGTATGAGAACAGGTGCCGGTAACTTCACTTATGAAGAAATGGCTGAAGCTGTAAAGCACTGCCATGAAAACGGCGTTAAGGTTATGGTAACAGTAAATACAATGCCTAGAAACAACGAATTTGCTGTTATCGACGAACACATCAGAAAAATCGCTGAATGCGGTGCAGACGGTGTTATCGTTGCTGATATCGGTGTTCTTGAAGTTGTAAAGCGTGTTGCTCCTCAGCTCAGAATCACAATCAGCACACAGGCCAACATCACAAACTACGGTGCGGCTACTGCATATTACAATATGGGTGCAAACCGTGTTGTTCTTGCCCGTGAACTCACACTTGAAGAAGTTATTCACATCAGAGAAAATACACCAAAGGAACTTGAAATCGAAACGTTCATTCACGGCTCCATGTGTATGTCACTTTCCGGCAGATGCCTTCTTTCCAACTATATGACAGGCAGAGACTCCAACCGTGGCAACTGCGCTCAGCCTTGCCGCTGGAAGTATCACCTTGTTGAAGAAAAGCGTCCTGGCCAGTATATGCCTGTTATCGAAGATGATAAGGGCACTTATATCTTCAACTCCAAGGATATGTGCATGATCGAGCATATCCCTGCTCTTGTAAAGGCTGGTATCAACAGCTTCAAGATTGAAGGCCGTGCAAAGTCTGCATACTATACAGCTGCTATTACAAAGGCGTACAGAAAGGCTATCGACCTTTATTTCGAAGATCCTGAAAACTACGTTCTTCCTGATTCAATCAGAGATGAAATCTTTAAGGTAAGCCACAGACAGTACTTCAACGGTTTCTATTTCGGTGATACAAACAGTCAGGATTACAGCGAAAATATCTATATCAGAGACTGGGATATCGTTGCTGTAGTTGATGGCAAGGACGAAAACGGACTTGCTCTTCTCACACAGAAAAACAAGTTCTTCGCAAATGATAAGCTCGAAGTGCTCCGCCCAGATGGTGAAGCAGTTCAGTTCATTCCTGAAATTCTTCGCAATGAACGCGATGAAGATATCGAATCTGCACCACATGCTGAAATGAAGCTCAAGATGAAGATTCCATGTGATGCACCACCACTTTCAATTATCAGAAAAGAAAAAACCAACTAAGAGGATTTTTATAATGGAAAAATTAGGACTTAATGAAATCAGAGAGCGCTATCTCTCATTTTTCGAAAGCAAAAACCATCTCCGTATGGAAAGCTTCCCACTCGTTCCACAGAACGATAAGACACTCTTGCTCATCAATGCAGGTATGGCTCCTCTCAAGCCTTACTTCACAGGTGAACAGACACCTCCTGCTCCAAGAGTAACAACTTGCCAGAAGTGTATCAGAACTCCTGACATCGACAACGTAGGTAAGACAGCACGTCACGGTACATACTTTGAAATGCTCGGCAACTTCTCCTTCGGTGATTACTTCAAGAAGGAAGCAGCTTCCTACGCATGGGAATTTGTAACAAAGGTTCTCAATATGCCAGTTGACAGACTTTGGGTTTCCATCTATGAAGAAGATGACGAAGCTCTCGATATCTGGACAAAGGACGTTGGCGTAGATCCAAGCCACGTATTCAGAATGGGTAAGAAAGATAACTTCTGGGAAATCGGTGTAGGCTATCCTTGTGGTCCTTGCTCCGAAATCTACTTCGACAGAGGCGAAAAGTATAAGTGTGACAATCCTGACTGTGCACCAGGCTGTGACTGTGACAGATACCTCGAATTCTGGAACCTCGTTTTCACACAGTTCAATAATGAAGGCGACGGCAAGTATTCTCCACTCGCTAAGAAGAACATCGACACAGGTATGGGTCTTGAACGTATCGCTGCTATCATGCAGGACGTTGAATCCCTCTTCGACGTTGACACAATGCAGGATATCATGGGTCATATCGTAAAGATTTCCGGTGTTGAATATCATAAGGACGCAAAGAGCGACGTTTCTCTCCGCGTTATCACAGACCATATCAGAAGCACAACAATGCTCATCTCCGATGGTGTTATCCCATCCAATGAAGGCAGAGGGTACGTTCTCAGACGTCTTCTCAGACGTGCTGTAAGACACGGCAAGCTTATCGGCATCGACAGACCATTCCTTACAGAAGTTTGCGATACAGTTATCAAGTGCAACGAAAAGGCATACCCACAGCTCGTTGAAAAGCAGGAATACATCAAGAAGGTTATTTCCATGGAAGAAGAACGCTTCCATATGACTCTTGAATCCGGTCTTTCTATCCTCGACGATATGCTCGTTGAAATGGGCAAGAACGGCGAAACAGTTATGACTGGCGAAAACGCATTCAAGCTTTACGACACATACGGCTTCCCAATTGACCTTACAATCGAAATCCTCTCCGAAAAGAACCTTACAGTTGACGAAGAAGGCTTCGCAAAGGCAATGCAGGAACAGAAGACAAGAGCTAAGAAGGCAAGAGCTGACGCTAACATTCCTGGTTGGGAATCCGACGGTGTTTCCCTCAAGGAACTCGCTGCTACAGAATTCGTTGGCTATGAACACCTCACATACGAATCCAAGGTAATCGCTATCGTTAAGGACAATGCGTTCGCAAACGAAGCAGTTGAAGGCGAAGACGTATCCGTATTCGTTGAAGCTACACCATTCTACGGCGAAAGCGGTGGTCAGATCGGTGATACAGGTGTTATCGAAGGTGCAAACTGCAAGCTCAACGTAGTTGACACAAAGAAGACACCAGATGGTAAGTTCCTCCATATCTGTAACGTTGAAAGCGGTATGCTTTCTGTAAACGATACAGTAACTCTCACAGTTGATGCAAAGCGCAGAAAGAGCATCATGGGCGCACACTCCTCTGTACACCTTGTACACGAAGCTCTCAGACGCGTTCTCGGCACACACGTACAGCAGGCTGGTTCTCTCGTTGAACCAAACAAGATCAGATTCGACTTCACACACTTCTCCGCAGTAACAGCTGAAGAACTCGCTAAGGTTGAAGACGTTGTAAACGAACAGATCAGAGAAGGTCTTTCTGTTCTCAATAAGGAAATGCCAATTGCTGAAGCTAAGGAAATGGGCGCTATGGCTCTCTTCGGCGAAAAGTACGGCAATATGGTACGCGTAGTCAAGATGGGTGATTTCTCTATCGAACTCTGCGGTGGTACACACATCGACAACATTGCTAAGATCGGTATGTTCAAGATTACATCCGAATCTTCTGTTGCTGCAGGCGTAAGACGTATTGAAGCTGTTACAGGTGCGGGCGTTCTCGAATACATGAGAGAACAGGCAAACCTCATCCATACAGTTGCAGATACACTTAAGACAACTCCAGCTGATATGCACAGAAGAGTAACTCAGATCCAGGCTGAAATGAAGGAACAGCAGCACAAGATCGAACAGCTCGACGGCAAGATTTCCTCCATGATGGCTGTTGAACTCTTCAGCTACAGCAAGCCAGCAGGCGACCTTAAGGTTATCGCTGTTAAGATTGAAAACTCTACAGCTGATGCTCTCAGAAGCCTCACAGATGCTATCAAGTCCAAGGCTGCAGATGCAGTTTGCGTACTTGCTACAGTAAATGAAGGCAAGATCAACTTCGCAGCAGCTTGCGGTAAGGATGCTGTTAAGGCTGGTGCTCACTCCGGCAATATTCTCAAGGAAATTGCTAAGATGTGCGGCGGTGGCGGCGGTGGTCGTCCTGACAGCGCAATGGCAGGTGGCTCCAAGCCTGAAATGCTTGATGCAGCACTCGAAAGCGTAATTTCTATCGTCGAAAAGCAGATTAACAAGTAGGAGATATATTATGGATTGCATTTTTTGTAAGATCGTAAACGGTGACATCCCATCCAATAAGGTCTATGAAGATGATCTTATCCTTGCATTCAAAGACATTCAGCCTGTTGCTCCTGTTCACGTAGTTATTATTCCTAAGGCTCACACAATGAACGGTGCTGCTGATGTAACTGCTGAAAACAGTGGTGTTATTGCTCACATCTTTGAAACTATTCCAAAGATTGCTAAAGAAATGGGCATCATCGATGGTTTCAGAGTCGTTACAAACAATGGCCTCGATGCAGGTCAGTCTGTAAATCACATTCATTTCCATCTTATTGGCGGCAAGGTTCTTGAAGCCAAGATTGGATAAATGGCATCCATTTTAAGAAAATTAAATAAACTGCCGCTCCTGATCTTTATGATAACAGGGTCGGCAGTTTTAGCCATACTTGCATATAATATCGAGCTCATAACCGGTGAAGCTATCAGGTCTACACTCATAGCTTCCGGTGTAATTGCTCTCCTTGGTTTGTGCTTTATCCGAAAGACA
>JAFYNW010000393.1 GCA_017547995.1 Clostridia bacterium
ATACAGCATTATGAAAAGCTATGCATGGGATATATTCAGTGAATCGTGCAGTAAGTATTGCGGTATAAAAAAGACTCTTGATGATTATTTGTCTGATGATGAGTTCGATTATTATCAGTATGCCATGAATAAGCTCAGACGCTACCGTATAGAAGGCAAAAAGTTCGAAGGCGATGAAAATCTGGAAGGTGAATGTTATTGCACAACAGACGAGCATGAGCTTGATATTTTAAGAAAGGCAAAGTCTGCAATATCCAGAGACCTGTATCGTGATGCTGAAAAAATGCTTCGTCCGCTCAGCGATAAGGGAAATCCTTATGCGCAGCTGCTTATGGCAAGAGCATTGAAGAGAATGGGATATCAGATGGAAGTAACGTCAATCCTTCTCGGTGCAATAAAGATGGGTTACGTCCCTGCAATGCGTGAATATGCCATTATGCAGATGAAAAATGATATGATGTCCGAGTTTGTAGCCGATGAAATTGACCTTCTCTTTAATGAGGCTATCTTCAACGGCGACGGTAAGGCTCTTTATTATTATTTTAAGTTCCGTGAAACAGGATACGGCAATTTTGATTTGAATATGAGTCATCTTTCTGCAATTGCCAAAGTTTTTGCGGAAAAACGCAAGCCATATGCCGATGAGACTATGAGATATCTGGAACTTGAAGAGGCTATGGACTTCCTGAATTATTAGGTCAGATATCAGACTAACCCCAAAGGAGAAACGAATGAACTATATATTCAATCTTGCGCCTGTCGACGTGAATGCCATGCAGGAGCAGGCGGCGATGGCACTCGAAGCGCGTACAGAGATGCTTTCCCGCGAGAAATACCCGAAAATGTGGGAAAAGACAGACAAAGCCAATGCAAAAAAGGGCAATAAGAAGGCTAAAGTGCCGGGCAGAATCGTATCCAGGCCTATGAGCTGGCTTTGCCTTATCGCAGGCGCGTTTATTTTCATCCCTGCCATGCAGGACCCTATCAATATGGTCATTCCGCTTGCGGCAGGCGCTTTTGCTATGGTAATCGGCCTTCGCGGTGTGAGAGGCGAGCCAAGCGATAACTTCCACAAGAGCGCGAAAAATCTTCTTCGCGGCAAGGATAAGATGCCTGAGGGCAAGTATTCCGTGGTTTTCTCTGATACGGGTATGGCTGTATGTGACGAGGGCAAAGAGCAGAATTTCGTGCCTTTCGACCAGATTGAACGAATCGTTGAAACGCAGGACGCATATTTCGTCTTCTTCGGCAGCCGTGCAATGGTGCTGCAGAAGGCAGACCTTGAGGGAGACTCATTCGATTTCTCGGTGGAAATCTCAGATAAGACAAGCTTTATAAGAATATAACGAAAAGCACTCTGCAAGGAGTGCTTTTTCTTTTGAGTTAAGAATATTATATATTCGTCAATTCATTTACACAATCAGCCTTGAATATATGATTACTATATGGTAAAATTAGAATAGAATATTATGTGAAAATCGGGTGATAAAATGAGCAAATATGTGGAATTCAGAGACGTTTACAAGCGATATAAAATGGGCGAGGTCACTATCAAGGCCAGTGACGGCGTCAATTTTGAAATTGAAAAGGGCGAGTTTGCCATTATAGTCGGCGCCAGCGGTGCCGGCAAAACCACCGTGCTCAATATTTTAGGCGGTATGGACTCATGCGACGAGGGCTCTGTCATCGTCGACGGCACAGATATTGCAAAGTTCAACGAAAAACAGCTGACCACGTTCCGCCGCCACGATATCGGATTCGTTTTCCAGTTTTATAACCTGATGCAGAATCTTACAGCCAAGGAAAACGTCGAGCTTGCCACACAGATTTGCCAGAATGCTCTCGACGTGGAAACTGTGCTCAGACAGGTTGGCCTTGCAGACAGAATGGGCAATTTCCCTGCCCAGCTTTCGGGCGGTGAGCAGCAGAGAGTTTCCATTGCCCGTGCCCTTGCCAAAAATCCTAAGCTTCTCCTCTGCGATGAGCCGACGGGCGCACTCGACGACGTGACGGGCAAGCAGGTGCTCAAGCTTTTGCAGGATACCTGCCGCAAGGAAGGCATGACTGTCATCGTAATCACACATAATCAGGCTATAACACCTATGGCAGACCGCGTAATCCGTATGCGTAACGGCAAGGTGCAGTCTGTGACGATAAACGAAAAGCCAACTCCTGTTGAGGAAATCGAATGGTAATATGAAACGATACAAAGCACTTATAACGGACATTGTAAAAGAGATAAGCAAGACGCGAAACCGCTTTCTCTCGATTATGTGCATAGTAATGCTGGGCGCCGGCTTTTTCGTCGGGGTCAAATCGACCTGCCCTGCAATGCTTGACACCGCGGACAAATATTTCCGCGAGCATAATCTTATGGACTTCAATATCAAGTCGACAATGGGCTTTTCCGACAACGATATCGAGGTTATGCGCTCCGACCCCGAGGTGAAAAATCTTTACGCAGGCTATACTGCCGATATGTTTCTTGAGCATAACGGTGAATTGGGCACGGTTTCACGAGTTTTCTCCATCGATATCGATAATTCGCAGGGCGAAGACACGATAAACCGCCTTCTTCTCATCGACGGCAGAATGCCGCAGAATGACAAGGAATGTGTTATCGACCAGGGGGCATTCAAGGGCGGCGGAATCAAGGTTGGCGATATGATAAGACTCTACGTCGAAGAGGGCAAGGATGTCTCGGACGTCCTCCACAACGATGAATATTCGGTTGTCGGCCTTGTCCAGTCCCCTATGTACATAGGCAATGAAAGAGGCCGCACCAACATCGGCAACGGCTCTATCGTCAATACAATCTACATCGCAGAGGAGGCCTTTGCCTACGAAGTCATCACAGACCTGTTTATCATCTATAACGATATGCAGAGCGAGTCCTTCACAAGCGACCTTTACGAGGAATTGCGTCTTGCGCGAAGCGAGGAGCTTGATGCCTTTGCTGACGGCAGAGAAAAGACGAGAAAGCACGAGATTTACGACGAGGCTCTCAAACTCATCAACGAGGCTGAGGAGGAGCTCAACGAGGGTATTGCCGAATATGAAGAGGGCAAGGCCACCTTCGACAGCGAAATTGCCAAGGCAGAGCGCGAGCTGAAGAATGCCGCCAATAAAATTGCCAAGGGCAAAAAGGAAATCGAAGAAAACGAAGCCAAGCTTCGCGAAGGCTGGATAGAATACTATAAGGGCCTGGGTGCGCTCGAGCAGAGCGAAAAGCAGCTTGCAGGCTTTTCCGAGATGTTTGAAAATATGACGGGTGAAATCGACGAGGCTATGGAGCTTGCCGATGAAATCAAGGGCTACGTGGACGAAATCATGTCCTCGCCTTTCCCTGAAGGCTCGCCGATTCCTGAGCGTCTTGCAAGACTTGTCGAGCTTGCAAAGCGCTTTGACATCGAAGGCGTAATCGACCTTTCCGGCATGCTCGAGCGTCTTCCGTTTGTCAAGAATATCATCGAGCGCGTGCAGCTTGCCAAGGAGATTTTCGCCATACTCGAGCAGTACGAGGCCACCTATATGGAAAGCATTAACAAGCTTTACGAGCAGAAGGAAAACCTCGAAAACAGTGCAGGACAGATTTCCGATGCGTACAGACAGCTTGAGGATGCAAAAAAGCAGCTTGACGACGGTGAGCGTCAGCTCAAGCAGGGCAAAAAAGACCTTGAAGCGGGCGAAGAAGAATATGAAAAGGGCTTGGCCGAATTCACGGAAAAGAAGGCTGAGGGCGAGAAAGAGCTTGCCGATGCCTATGCGAAAATCGAAGAGGGCAAGGCGGAGATTCTCAAGGCCCGTCACGACCTCAACGAATTGGGTGACCCTGAATGGTATATCTTCGACCGTACGGATAATATGGGTTACAGCGACTATGCAAACGATGCCGAGCGTGTCGACCGCATCGCGAGAGTATTCCCGATTTTCTTCATCATCGTAGCAGGCCTCGTCTGCCTTACGACAATGACGCGAATGGTCGAAGAGCAGCGCGTGCAGATTGGTACGCTCAAGTCCCTCGGCTACGGCAAGGGTGCAGCGGTTGCAAAATATCTGGTTTACGCCAGCCTTGC
>JAFYNW010000394.1 GCA_017547995.1 Clostridia bacterium
ACATAAAAAAATCACCGCCTGAGCAATATTATTCAGGCGGCGGAAAAAATATTCGAATTTTTTATAAAAAAGATGAAACTTTTTGGAAAAAATTCCGTCTAATATAGGGCGCACAGATTAATACTCTCTGTGGAGAGCAATCACAACGCCGAGAATGGAAGCCTCATCGCCCGGAATCGGGGAATATGCTTCGTTTTCAGGCATGAGCCATACGTGGCCGTCCTGAAGTTTGAGACGCTTGACCGTCGCTTCGTCTTCGAGAAGGGCAACGACAATCTGACCGTTGCTTGCAGTCGGAGTTTTCCTGATAACCACAACGTCACCGTCGAGAATACCTGCGTTAATCATGGAATCGCCTCTGACGTTGAGAGCGAAAAGCTCGCCGGAAGCGTTGCCGTCGTAGCTGATGAAGCCGAGCGCGTCTTCGTAAGCGAGGATAGGCGCACCTGCGGTAACCGTGCCGAGGATAGGCACGCGCTGACTCTGACTCTGCTTGACGAGAGTGAGGCTTCGCGTCTTGCCGCCGTTATCGTCGAGATAGCCGTTTTCCTTGAGAATCTTGAGATGGGAATGGACTGTGGACGGGGACTTGAGCCCGACAGCGTCACAAATCTCTCTTATAGATGGAGGAAAGCCGTTTTCCGCAGAATATTTAAGAATAAAATCAAGTATCTGAGTACGTTTTGTTCCGAGTTTTTTCAAAATCGTCACCTCCCGTTCATTTTATGTACTGAAATGACACAAAAAGATATAATTCTTTTATATAATCTATTATAGCACAAAACCAACAAAAAAGCAAACATTTGTTTGTGAAAATTTTTAAAAATAATTGTGTACATTTGAGAAATTTTATGTTATAATATCCGTATACGGCTATTATAATGATTAAATAAGTGTCATTTTGCTCCTGACTTTGTCAGAACCGCAAAATATGACTGTTATATCAACAGCCTGCGGCTTTATGATATAACTTATGTGTCGTTTTATGCCATTAAAATATAAACCAGAAGACTTAAGAAGCCGTACACGCGGCGTTGAAAATACAGTAGTTTCAAGGAGTTTTAGAATTATGAAGAAGTACGTTTCCATGTTGTTGGTCCTCGTGACAGTTTTTGCCCTTTCCGCTTGCAGCAAGAATGAACCAAAGCTGCCTGAGCCGGGCGAAATCCTCACTTTCCAGGGCACAGTCCTTTCGACAGACCCTGATACAGAATCCATCTTCGTTGAAGCAGAAGGTCAGGATTTCACAAAGGCTGTTATCTCCCTCCACTCTGACACAGAGCTCGTGGATGCAGAGGGCAACGAAATCGAAATTACAGATATCCAGAAGTCCGATATCGTTGAAATCACAAACTTCGGCCTTATGACAGACGACTATCCTGTTCAGATGTCCGCAAAGAAAATCGTTCTTAAGTAATATTGGTTAAAAAATAAAGAGTCTTGCACAAAGCAAGGCTCTTTTCTTTTTTTGTAGTTACCTCATAAATCATTAACGCATTCATCTACGGCTATTTTTCCACCATTTGTGGCTAAAAATCCTCGTTGATACACAAAGTATCGCCTGCGGCTTTTATCCATTCTGGTGAAAAAATATCTCGTCGCTGAATACATTCTGATTTACTCTGTAACTATTTATCTATTCCATTATGAAGCTTGCGGGAGGAATCCATCACAGGCACAAGGCAGGTCACCATGCAGAA
>JAFYNW010000395.1 GCA_017547995.1 Clostridia bacterium
CATAATTGCTCCGTGAAAATCACAGTTGCGGAGTGTGCATTTACGGAATTCTGTGCCGCTCATATCGCATTCGCGGAATCGGATATCGGAAAAATCCTGCTCATAAAAGCTGAGATGGCGCAGGTCGCAGTAGCTCCAGTCGCCGCCTTTGATTTCGACAAGCTCACAGTCTGAGCCTTCGAAGGATGAACCTGTCATTTTACAGTTTTCAAATATTGTACCAAAAAGTCGTGCATATTTGAACTTACAGTTGAAAAAGGCACAGTTTTTGAAGGTTACACCATTGAGACGCGCAGATGTGAAGTCGCATTCTTCAAAGGTCGCACCTTCTATTTTTTCAATAAGGCTGAGGTCACAACTTTTGAAGCGACAGCCTTCGTATATATTTCCGCTGACGTCCATTTCGATGGTTTCATCAGAGTAGTTTTCGCCCGTAAACGTATTCTTATTCATTTTATTCCCCATTTCATTTGGTGTAAGGATATTATATCATTGCCGCGGAAATATGTAAACAAAATTGCACAAGAAAAAGCCGGCTGTATAAACAACCGGCTTTAATTTTAAGTCTTATCTCATGTTTCTCCAGCAAGCTACATAGTGACCCTTTTCGTATTCTACGAATGGTGGTTCTTCCTGTGCGCATCTTGGTTCAGCAAAACGGCATCTTGTGTGGAAGTGGCAGCCGGATGGTGGGTTGAGTGGAGAAGGAATTTCACCTTCGAGGATGATCTGTTCCTTTTCGTGAGTTGGGTCAGGAATTGGAATAGCAGACATAAGAGCCTGTGTATATGGGTGAAGTGGCTTTGCATAAAGTTCTTCGGATTCGGACATTTCTACCATCTTACCGAGGTACATAACACCGATTCTGTTGGAAATATACTTAACAACAGGGAGACCGTGTGCGATGAAGATATATGTAAGGCCATACTTATCCTGAAGATCATTGAGAAGGTTGAGAACCTGGGACTGAATGGAAACGTCAAGAGCAGAAACAGGTTCGTCGCAGATGATGAGCTTAGGATTGAGAATGAGAGCTCTTGCGATACCGATTCTCTGACGCTGACCGCCGGAGAATTCATGTGGATATCTGTAAATATGCGCAGGAGAAAGACCTACAACGTCCATAAGTTCTCTTACTCTGTCGTGTCTTTCCTTCTTGTTGCCGATCTTGTGAACAACCATTGGTTCAGCAATGATCTGTTCAACTGTCTTTCTTGGGTCGAGACAGCCGTATGGGTCCTGGAAGATAACCTGAAGGTTTCTTCTTACTTCACGCATTTCATCTCTGCTCATGCCTGTGATGTTCTTGCCCATGAATTCAACGTTACCCGCTGTTGTTGGAACAAGACCAAGAATAGCCTTACCGAGAGTTGTCTTACCGCAGCCGGATTCACCAACGAGACCGAATGTTTCACCTTCGTTTACGAAGAAGGAAACACCGTCAACAGCCTTGATAGCACCCTTATCCTTAAGGGAGAAGCCCTTTGAGATACGGTAGTGTGTCTTTAAATCATTAACTCTTAAAATTTCACTCATTACTTAACCTCACTTAAATGGCACGCATATCTGTGGCCGTTTTCCAAATATGTATACTCAGGAGTCTTTGTCTTACAGATTTCCATAGCGTATGGGCATCTTGGGTGGAAGCCGCAACCGGATGGCTTGTTATCTGCTGTAGCGATAAAGCCTTCGATTGTGTAAAGCTTGCCCTTTGGTGTTTCAAGTGTTGGGATAGACTTCATGAGGCCCATTGTGTATGGGTGCTTAGGATTCTTGAAGAGTTCTACTGCTTCTGCTTCTTCAACAATCTTACCGAGATACATAACGATAACTCTTTCAGACATTTCTGCAACAACACCAAGGTCGTGTGTGATGAGCATAATGGACATACCCATCTTTTCCTTAAGCTCTCTCATGAGCTTGAGGATCTGAGCCTGGATTGTAACGTCGAGAGCTGTTGTTGGTTCGTCAGCAATGAGAAGCTTTGGAGAACATGCAAGCGCGATAGCAATCATAACACGCTGACGCATACCACCGGAAAGCTGGTGTGGATATTCTCTTGCTCTCTGTTCTGGGAGCGGAATACCTACGAGTCTGAGCATTTCAACTGCCATCTTGTGAGCTTCGTCCTTGCTCTTACCCTGATGGATAATGAGAGATTCTGCGATCTGATCACCGCAGAGTTTTGTTGGGTTGAGAGATGTTGTTGGTTCCTGGAAAATCATAGAGATTTCATGACCGCGAACCTTCTGCATTTCCTTTTCGGAAAGCTCGAGAAGATTCTTGCCGTCGAACATGATTTTACCGGATTCTATTTTACCTGATGGTGCTTCGATAAGTCTCATAACAGACATAGAAGTTACGCTCTTACCGGAGCCGGATTCGCCTACGATACCTACTGTTTCACCTTCATACACCTTGAAGGAAACGTCTTCTACTGCGACAGTCTTTACACGGTCAGATGTGAAAGAAGTTACCAGGTGCTGAACATCCAAAAGAACTGGTTTCATATGAACTTAATGCTCCTTTATATCTTATTCTAATTTTTACATTCTACAAGTCGTTATTATAGTATAACACTTTTTATACTGTCTGTAAAGTGGTTATTCATAAACAAAATGTAAATTTATGACGATTTTTATAACAAAAGAGAGTTTCTTTCAAGCTGCTTTGTGCAACTCTCATATCATAGACTGATTTTTTTTATGGAAATTGACATATCTAAAAGAATTTTTGTTATGCTATTATTTTTCTGCCATTACGTATACGTCTTCCCTTCTGTGCTTGAGAAGCGGAAGCTGCTCACGGACTTCGTCTGTTCTGTCCATTTCAACCTCAACAATTGCATACTTTTCATTTTCATCAAAGCGTTCCACGATATCACCCCATGGAGAGCAAACGATGGAATTTGCATACGAAACGTAACCACCGTTTACGTCACGCGCAGGAGCAACACCGACGGAGAACACCTGATTATCAAGTGAACGTGCACGGAACATAATTTCCCAATGCGCAGGACCTGTTGTCATATTGAATGCCGCAGGTACGACAATTGTCTTTGCGCCCTTGAGCGCCATAAGACGGGCGA
>JAFYNW010000396.1 GCA_017547995.1 Clostridia bacterium
ATAAAGAAGGTGCAGACTACAGAGCTTGTCAGACATTCGGTCCTATGTATAAGAAATAATTAAAAGGGGGGGTAAAGAAATCAAATTTCTTTATCCCCCACTTTTTTATGCGTAAATATTACGATAATTCTCGTCGCAAAGCTTTCTGAGCGCCTCAAGGAAATAGAAATCTCCGTAAATGAGACCCACATTCACATTGCTGTTAGCAGGTTTATTTCCCGTTCCGCCCGTTAATATCATTTCGCCGCCTGATTTATAATTTTCATACATATCAACAATAATTGACTTTGCCGCATCGATATATTTTTCACCGTTTTCAACATACTTTGACATTGTTATTATACCGCTTACCGCACAAGCACCTGCGCTTGTATCGGGGATGAATCCTTCCCCTTCTTCTATGGGTGCACAAAAGTCCCACGCAGGAGTTTTTCCGCCACACTTTTCAATAAAGTTGTCGGCACATTTTTTAGCCGCATTAAGATACTTTTCATCCCCCGTATTTTCATACATTCTGGTGTATCCGTATATTGCCCAAGCCTGACCGCGTGACCACTGGCTGTCGGGGCTGTATCCCTGACCGCCAAGATGCTGAACAAATTCGCCCGTTTCCGAGTTGAATTCACACAGATGATGAGCTGTTCCGTCAGGACGAATCAGGGTTGTGAGCATCTTATCTGCGTGAGCTATTGCAAAATGCTTAAATCTCATATCCCCCGTTTCTCTTGCTGCCCAGAAAAGGAGTCTCAGATTCATCATATTGTCGATAATACTTTTACATATCTCTTTTCCGGGCCACGATGCCATTGCACCCCATTTAAGATTGAATCTGCCTGCAAGGGTAGCTGCGGCGTGCTCTGCACGGATTTTAGAACGGACGTTTCCCGTTATGGTGTAGTTTGCAACGGCGCTGTCGCCCCACATAAAGCCTACATCGTGATGGATTCCCTCGAAGATATCAAGAGCTTTGTCAAGCTTTTCCTCACATTCTTCAGCAATGGTTCTGATGAATTCTTCTCCCGTAATATCATACATCTGCCAGAGAATGCCGGGCCAATAACCGTTAGTCCACCAGGTAATGTCCCTCTCTTCCATATTGTCCCATTTTCCGTCTTTACCAACGTGAGGAAAAGAGCTTCCTATTATTTTTGCAGTTTCTTTTAATTTGTCAACTACTTCACTATATATCTCCTGAACAGTCATACTATATATCCTCCCTTTGTTATCTTACGACCATTTTACCTCAAACGCCCTAAAGTGTAAATAGTACAATTTTAACATTTCGACTGCAAAATCCATAGATAAATCTGCTAATTTATTCGCTCTCATTATTAAACACCTCTTTGGTATTATATCATAAACTGCAAATATTGCAAGAATGAAATCGTGCAAAGCACGATGAAATCCAAACAAGTTTGGATGAAATCCTCATTGCATTCGGATGAAATTAAATCCGTCTTTTATCCGCCGCAGGCGATTTCATCTGCGTAGCAGATTTCATCAATCGAAGATTGATTTATTCTGTCGGCAAAGACGGATTTAGTTGAAAAAAGCACCAATCTTGTATCAAGATTGATGCTTTTTTCTGGAGCGGAAGACGAGATTCGAACTCGCGACGTTCACCTTGGCAAGGTGACGCTCTACCACTGAGCCACTCCCGCATATATTCAAGACTGGAGGAGGTAGTCCCCTAGTCTTCAAGCAAGTGATAGTATAGCATACAAAAAACGGTTTGTAAAGACCTTTTTTCAAAATTTTTGTTATTTTCTAAAATTTTTCTAATAAAAAAAAGGATTTTCTCTGCCATTGTCGAAAAGAATATTATAAGGAATACTTCCTTTCATTTTATTATAAGAGGTTTTAACGATGGCGGCTTTTTATTCCGAAGAACTGGTAAACGAAGTTATTTCGGCAAACGACATTGTAGATATTGTTTCAAA
>JAFYNW010000397.1 GCA_017547995.1 Clostridia bacterium
CGTATAACTTCTTACGTGCTGCAAGTTCATGCTGTTTGTCACCGACTCTTTCGTATGTAATAGCAAGATTATTGAGTGATTTCAAAGTGTCAGGATGCTCTTCACCGAGTATTTTTTTATGCAGTCCATAATATTTTTTATAAAGCTCAAGATACTTTTCATAATTGCCGATATTGCCATAAGTGTAAGCAAGATTATTGAGTGATTTCAAAGTATCAGGATGCTCCTCTCCCAAAACCTTTGCTCGCAGTTCGTATAACTTCTTACGTGCTGCAAGTTCATGCTGTTTGTCACCGACTCTTTCGTATGTACTAGCAAGATTATTGAGTGATTTCAAAGTGTCAGGATGCGCTTCGCCCATAAGCTTTAGACGAAGAGGGTAAAGCTTTTCAAGAATAGGAAGAGCTTCGGCATATCGTTCGAGGATATTGTATTCTATAGCAATATTGCTTAGTGAAAGCAATGTGTCCGGATGTTCATCACCGAGAATCGTTGCGCTCAGTTTGTAAGCCTTTTCACCAAGCTCGATGGACTTGTCATGATTTCCTATGTTGGCATATGAACAAGCAAGATTGTGAAGTGAAGCGAGAGTGTCCGGATGTTCATCACCGAGAATCGTTGCGCTCAGTTTGTAAGCCTTTTCACCAAGCTCGATGGACTTGTCATAATTTCCTATGTCGGCATATAAAGAAGCAAGATTGGAGAGCGAAGTGAGAGTGGAAGGATGTTCCTCACCGAGAATCGTTGCTCTCAGTTTGTAAGCCTTTTCACCGAGCTCGATGGACTTGTCATGATTTCCTATGTCGGCATATAAAGAAGCAAGATTGGAGAGCGAAGTGAGAGTGGAAGGGTGTTCTTCACCGAGAATCGTTGCGCTCAGTTTGTAAGCCTTTTCACACATTTCAAGAGCCTTGTGATACTGTCCAGCCTCATGATAGCAGTTGGAAAGGTCATTAAGATAACGCAGAGAGTTGACATCTGTATCTCCGTAGTTTTTTGCATAATAATCATACAGTTTCTGAGCCCATTCTGTGGCTGTATTGTAATTGAGTTGTACACTGATACCATCGTGGTACATATTGAATAATTTTTCCATTGCTTCCGGCAATTCTGCGTCAGCAGCCTTTGTGATAAGCTCAAGCGCTCTTTCACGGTTGACTTCCACGTCGATGCCGTCGAGATAGGCAAGACCGATGAGGAAATTGTGCTCTGGATCATCGTCATTGGATTTTATTGCAAGGCTGGAAAAAGCATCGACAAGACGGCTGCGGAAAGCTTCGTCATCGAATGGATTTGAAATTTCGGGGAGATTTGTGTATTTTTCTGCGAGGACAGACTTATCCGTTTCTTCCATTTCAGCAGGAATGATGTTGATGCCCGACTTAACCGCCGCAGGATATTCGTTGTCCATAACGAAATTGTGGTCTTCGAGCAAGTTTGGTGTTACAAGGAGAGTGAAAAGCTTACTGTCGGCAAGAATCTTGTCGATATTCTCGCGGAAGCTTTCACCTGGAGTGAGAAACTCGTCATACCAGATAGCAATATCACGGCACTCAGGCTTAGAGTGAATAATTCGCATCAACTGATTGGCATATTTGCGGTCTTTTTTACGATAGCTGAGGAAAATATATGCATCAAATGCCGCGCGGACACGCTTTGCCATCTCATCCGAAACAAGCACCGACTCAAGATACTTCTTCATCTTTTCATCAAAAGAAACCTCAGTTGTATCTGTGCTGAGAGGCGAGAGATACTGTAACTCGCCAAACTTATCAGGGCGGGAATAAATCGCATCAATGCCCGACTCCATCATCAGCGGAAGCACGGGAATATGCTTTTCAAGAGCAAACCTGATATCATCGTCCATCGCGCGATTAGGTGTGGAAAGTAACTTGAAAGTTACAGGCACTATGAATAAGTTGTTGCTTTCAAGGTCGGTAACTTTATCTGTTTCATCAATCACCGCAGACATATCGGCAGTATAGTAGACGGCGCAGTTCTGACTCTTGAAAATATATTCGCAGACCTGCTCAAAATACAGGTTAAAATCGTCAGGATGGCAGGTGAAATAAACCCTCGCTTTACCATTTGGAGAGCCGTTTCCCTTGGTTTTGAATAACATCTCAGCCATAATCAAAATCTCCTTGAAGTTGATACAATTATTGTAGCACAAAGCCAAAAAAGTGTCAAATAATGTAGAAAAACATATATAATTTAGCCAAAAACCTTGATATTCAAATGGTTAAGTAGTATAATTTTATTATATATTTTCAGGAGGAGGGCAGTATGGACGAGCGTAATGAAAAACTGAATAAGCTTGCCAGAGACGTGCTGATTCTTTCGCGGAATACGCTCCTTGTTAATCTGCGTTTCCTCGACAGAGCGCTCAGCAATCTTGAACTTTATCCAATAGAAAAGCAAGGCCTGCTGACAGACGGCAGAGGGATTTTCTATCATCCGAAAACCATTGCGGAGCACTACAAACTTGCTAAGGAAATACCTGTGCGAAACTATCTTCACATCGTTATGCACTGCGTATTCCGCCATATGTACGTGAATCCTGCCCTCGAGCGCACCTATTGGGACCTTGCCTGCGATATTGCGGTGGAAAACGTAATCACAGAGCTTGGGCTCAGGTCGGCAGCGGCTGCCCGTGAAAAACAGCAGGGAAAATATATAAACGAGCTGAAGAAAAGCCTGAAATACGTGACGGCAGAGAAGATATACTCATATCTTATGGAAAATCTGCCCGATAAACGCAAAATTGCCGAGCTGAGAGGCCTGTTTTATGCCGATAATCACGAAATATGGTACTTGACCGAAGAGGCAATCGAAAGGGAATTCGGCATCTCAGCGAAGATGAAAACGTCGGGTGAAGCCGAATGGCAGATAATTTCCGAGCGTATGCAGATGGATCTCGAGGCCTTCGGCAAAAAGCAGGGTGATACGGCAGGAGGACTCACACAGAATCTTTCGGCGGTCAACCGTGAAAAGTATGACTACACCGCATTTCTCAAAAAGTTTGCCGTAATGGGCGAAACTATGAAGATAAACGACGATGAGTTTGACTATATTTTCTACACCTACGGCCTGAAGCTGTACGATAAAATGCCCCTTATCGAGCCGCTTGAATACAAGGAGGTCAAGGCGATTAAGGAGTTTGTCATTGCCATCGATACCTCGGGCTCAACCTCGGGTGAGCTTGTGCAGAAATTCGTGCAGAAGACCTACAATATCCTCAAATCGACAGAAAGCTTCTTCACAAAAATAAATCTTCACGTTATTCAATGCGATGCCGCCATTCAGGAGGCGGTCAAGATAACTAGTCAGGATGAATTTGACGAATATCTAAAAAATATGAAAATACACGGTCTCGGCGGCACAGATTTCCGCCCTGTCTTTGAATACGTGGAAAAGCTGCGGCAGAATAAGGAGTTTACAAACCTTAAAGGTCTGATTTATTTCACAGACGGCTATGGCACTTTCCCGCAGAAAAAGCCCGATTATGATGCGGCATTCGTCTTTATCGATGATGAATACAATAACCCTGACGTGCCGCCGTGGGCAATAAAGCTGGTGCTTCAGAAGGACGAAATACAGGAGTAAAATTATGAGCAATATAAATGATTTTGTAATAGAAAACGGTACTCTTAAAGAATATAAGGGAACAGGTGGTGACGTCGTCATCCCAGAAGGCGTTGTGGATATCGGAGATATTTTCGACGAGGTAAAATACTATGGTTTCGATCCACCTCATCCGTTGACAAGCGTGGTTATTCCAAAGAGTATGACTGAAATAAGCAGTGGTGCATTTATGTATAGCCAGACGTTGAAAAAGGTTGTACTTCACGATGCACTGACTAAAATCGGCAGTTATGCATTTTCTGAATGTGCAAAGCTGTCCGAGCTTAAAATTCCCGACAGCGTGACAGAGATAGGAGCACATGCTTTTTCAGGATGTAAAAAGCTGAATATCACATTGCCTCCAAATCTTAAATCTATAGAAGAAGCCGCATTCCGTGATTGTGCAATCACTTCGATTGTCATTCCACAGGGCGTGAATAAGGTCGGCAAGGATGCTTTTCTAAGATGTAATAAAATCAAGACGGCAGGTCCTGCAGGCGGGGGATATGACTATGAATTTCCATGGACAGAGGAAATTCCTGACAATGCCTTTGCGGGTTTGCGCAAGCTGACTAAGGTCATTCTTCCTGCAACAATTAAAAAGGTTGGCAACAATGCATTCAAAGATTGTAAAGAGCTTACAGATCTTACTATGCCATCGTATGCAAAAATCAGCAAGACAGCCTTCAAAGGATGCGAAAAGCTTGGAGAAATAAAAGAGCATCAGCAGGCCGAAACTATATCAGCAGACGCAGAAAAGCCTGTAACCTTGAATAATAATGATTTCAGCATAGTAAATGGATGCCTCACGCTTTATAAGGGGCACGATGCAGAGGTTATTATTCCTGATGGTGTTAAAATCATCGGCAGACGAGCATTTTATTTTAATAAGGAAATCACATCGGTTGTCATCCCTGCAAGTGTTGAAGAAATTGCGCAGGAAGCATTTGAATATTGCCATAATTTGAATAAGGTAATCTTTAATGGACAGGTAAAGAAAGCTGGCACACACGCTTTTGGTTGGATTTCTGATAGGCCGGAGCTTGAGATTCAAATTTATAACGCTATTGCGATACGTGTATTCTCAAAGTCTGCACAAGGTGATGTAATCAAGGCTTTCTGCCGCAGATTTGCTGACCTTGATAAAAATACGGAAATCTTCAGGGATAATATCAATTTCATAGGCACACATCTCAAGATGAGTCTTGATACAAGTAAGACTCTGGTGCTCAGCCAGGTTATGGAAAATGAAGCTGTGCTTCATGCAATTATGGAAGCAGCTGCTATTCCGGCAAATGATACAGAATGGATGTTGACTCAGCTTAATCCTGAAAAGGATGGAATAATTGTAGCCGAAATCCTTAATTACAAGAATAAACTTCTTGAAGACCCAAAGAAAAAGAAGGCGCTTGAAAAGTCGAAGGCTAAAGCAGCAGAAAAGGAGTTGTCTGCAGAAATGACTGCAACAGACTGGCGCAAGATTTTCAAATTCTCATATAGCGACGGTGATGTAGTCATCAAGGAAACAAAGATAAGCGGAGAGTGCGTCACAGTACCATCGCATATCGGTGCGAAGAAGGTACGCATAATCGACAGAAGAGCGTTTACGTATGCAGGAGACAACAAATCACCAGAAAAAATTATCATTTCAGAGGGAATCATAGAAATCAAACGCGGTGCATTCTACTGTTTAGATGACTCAGAAGTGTTTATTCCAAACACAGTAACCGCACTCCCTGTGGGTACTTTCATTGCAGTAAGCAATCTTACCCTGCATCTTCCGGCATCGCTGACAGAAATTCCGGAAGAGCTTGAATGGGACAGCGCTGACCCTGCCTTCAAGGCGATTTATGCTCCGACGGGTAGCTTTGCCGAAACCTATGCTAAAGAACATAATATTCCGTTTATAGCTGAATAAGGAGTAAGATTATGAGCAATATTAATGATTTTTTGATACAGGATGGTATTCTGTTGAAATATGAAGGCACGGACGCTGACGTCGTCATTCCTGACGGAATCGGGCAGATTGGCAGCTGGGCATTCACAGACAAGACCGACGTGAAAAGCATCGTGATTCCCGAAGGTGTCACGACCATTATGAATCACGCGTTTTCTGGATGCACTCAGCTTGTGGCAATTAATATTCCGCAAAGTGTCAGCGTCATAAAGGACGGTGTTTTTTACAGATGCTCCGCCCTTGAAAGCGTAAAGCTTCCTCACAGCAATATTGCCCTTGGCAATGGCATTTTCGGCGGTTGTACACAGATGAAAAGACTCGAAATTCCACAGGGTATGGAAAAAATCAACGGTGATTCCTTCCGCGGAATGGATAATCTTGAAACAGTAGTCATCCCTGCCTCGGTAAAAAGCATTACGTCCCTTGCATTTTCACGCAGTAAGCACATAAAAGAATATATCGTTGACGAAGCAAATGAGCATTACTGCAGCGTGGACGGCGTGCTTTACAATAAAAATATGGACAAGATTCTCGCTTGTCCGCAGACAAAGGAAGGGAAGTTTATCATTCCCGAATCGGTAAAAACAATAGGCTTCAGTGCATTCAGCAACTGCGAAAGTATCACGGAAGTGGTTTTGCATAACGGTATCACAGAAATTGAAGCCGTTGCTTTCAGCAGATGCAGTAAGCTTGAAAAAATAGACCTGCCGGAATCTCTTACAACAATCGGCCAGGATGCATTCCACGAATGTAACCTTATCAGAGAGGTCTATATTCCTGCATCTGTTTCAGCCATAGGCGAAAGCGGCAACGACGTCTTCGGCAAGGGTGTAGAATCTATAACTGTCGACCCTCGCAACAAGAAATATACAACCATCGACGGAATGCTCTATACAATGAAGGGCAAGAATCTTCAGTATTGTCCTGAGGGCAAGAAGGGGGAAATAAATCTTCCTGATAAGCTGACCAATATCAACGGCGCCGCATTTTCAGGATGCAGTATGATAACAGCCGTCAATATTCCACAGTCTGTTAAGAAAATCGGCATATCTGCATTTTATAATTGCTCGGGCCTTAAGGAAATCGTCATTCCTGACGGTATAAAGGAAGTCAAGGAAGCCTGCTTCGAGGGCTGTACAGCGCTTGAAAAGGTCAGCCTGCCTGATGGTATGGTCATGATTGAATCACGGGCATTCAAGGACTGCACCTCGCTCAAAGAAATCGTCCTGCCTGATTCGGTGTATAAAATCGGAATGAATACCTTTGCAGAAAACACAGTGGTTACCTGTTCGGCGGATATTTTCAAAAAGCTTCCGAATGAAAACAAGACAAGCACAGCACTTGCGTATTTTGCCGACACGTCCCGCTTTGGCGATGAGCTGACAGAGGCAATTAACGCATTTGTGAAGAAATA
>JAFYNW010000398.1 GCA_017547995.1 Clostridia bacterium
ATTTCAGTTGAATATCCTTTTTCTGTAATAACGAGCTTTACAGAATCATATTCGGCCGGCATTTCAAAATTAACCTGAACGTCGCCTGTGCCTTCGATAACCTTGATTTCGACGTCAAGAGAATCGGATGGTGTGCAAGCCACGAGAGCTGGAGTCTTAGCCATCTTGTAAGATGCAGACTTGCATGCTGTATCGACAGTTACGTCCTTTGTACCAACGATTTCATAGTATCCATTTTCAATAGCATCGATGCAATCTTCGCCATTGAAGTAAGCAGTTGTTTCAACAGAGTCACTGTTGAAGTACATACCTCTTGAAGCAACAGGATTCATATTGCTGTCGTAGAGGAACATCTTATAGTTGAGATTGTAGTCGATGTAATTTTTACCAGGGAACTTGATTGCTGCTGTGTAATTATCACCTGCATCGTCACTGCCCTTAGTGAAAGTTACTGTTGGATAAGTAATAGTGCTGAGAGGAATGATTTCAAGGGAAATATCATCACCGATGTATGTTTCCATAGTACCATCAATTTCACCAACGATTTTTACTGCGTTGTACTTGACTCTTGAATAATGTTCATATTCAAGGAATGGGCTTACCAATTCAATGGATGGATATGTGGAAGAGCCTGCGTATCTCCAGTCTGTACCGCCATTCTTGGAAAGATATACGTCGTACTTGTATCCATTGTACTTATACTCATCAGCTACATCCCATTCAAGCATTACGTAGCCTTCGTAATCATTGCGATAAGACGCGCCCTTGATTATATTCAAGGCAGATGGGTCATAATGTGCCTTTTCGCCATAGCTGCACAAATTATAAGATACGTTCTTACAATTTTCATCAAGCTGAACGTTATATACATACTGAAGCAGATAGTAGCCGCTTTCAACGTCTTCAGCGAAGTTGGATGCATTTACAGTGCGATTTGCATTACCGGAATAGTCAGAACGACCTGTATGTGTGGAGTTGAGTTCACCGTCAGCGCCATACATCTTGAGATAGAATACGGAGTCAAAAGCCATGCTCTTGATTGTGTATTCGTAGTCGCCTGTTGCACTGCCTTCTACAGGAGCAAGCTTAACCTTATGATATGTGTCTTCATCGATCACTGCATTTACCTTGATGGACATGCTGTCGTCCTGCATTATGCCGACGTTTTTCTTTGCAACGATATCATACGTTGTGATTCTGATGGAATCATAATCACAGCCTTCGAGAACGGAACAGCTTGAGTCTGTACCAGTTGTAGAGAACATTTCTTCCCATTCACCGGAACTTGCATCGCGGCCTTCCACGATATAAAGGTACGTGCTCTGTGGAAGATCTGCCGGTGCATCCCACTTAAGGAAAACACCGAGAGTGTGATTATTTTCAAATCTGATATTGGAAACTGCATAGTTTGCTTCAGGAACTTCAGGAGCTGAAGTATCTGTGCACTTCTTTTCTTCTGTCATACGTACTGTAACAGAAGCTGTTTTGCCGTTATTTGTTACTGTAGCCGCGTCGTGCTCGATGATGGAATAGTAGCCGTTTTCAACGCAATTATC
>JAFYNW010000045.1 GCA_017547995.1 Clostridia bacterium
AAAACTTCCCTTACGCCCTCTGGCGCAAGCTTTTGAGACAGAGCTTTGACGAAATCGACCCGCTTCTCCTCAAGTCCCCCGACAGTCAGGGTGACCTTGCCCTGAGAAACTCAATCTGCACCTATCTTTCTCAGTCGCGAAATATCGACGCTCATCCCGAGCATCTCATCATCGGCAACAGTACGGCCGCCCTTCTCCGCTGCATCTGCGGTATGCTCGGCGATACTCACGTGCTCGCTTCGGAAAATCCCGTTTACAACACGGCCTACTCCATCTTTTCCGCTATGGGCGGAAACTGTGTTTCGATAGATGCCGACAGGCCTGACCGCCTTGTCGAAAATCTGGGCCGTACCGATGCCGATATCTTCTACGTCACTCCGTCCCATCAGTTTCCTCTCGGCTACAGCCTTCCTCTTGCAACGCGAATCGACCTGCTCAACTGGGCGGCGAAGGACGGCAGATATATCATCGAGGACGATTACGACAGTGAATTCCGCTATAGCTCAAAGCCACTTCTGCCGATAAAAAGTATGGATAAATACGAAAAAGTCATCTATATCGGCACTTTTTCCAAGGCTATCGCACCGAGCGTAAAGATAAGCTACGCTCTGCTTCCGCCATCCCTTATGAAGGCATTTTCCGAGCGTGGCAGGCTCTATCTTTCGTCGGTTTCCCGTCTTGAGCAGAGCGTTGTCCATTCATTTATGGCGGGCGGCTCATTCGAGCGTCATCTCAACCGCATGAGAAATATTTACAGAGCCAAGCGACAGCATCTCGTTTCCCTCCTTTCACAGCACAAGGCTGTGGAAATCCTGGGTGAAAATGCAGGGCATCACATCCTTATCCGCATAAGCGGAATGAGCGAAAATCAGCTTGTAAGCCTTGCTCAGGCAGAAAAAATCAAAGTTTACCCTGTTTCAAGCTACTTTATCGGCGAGGTAGCGCAGAAATATAGCTCGTCTGTGCTTCTCGGCTATGGTGCCCTCAGTGAAAAGCAGATTGAGGAGGGCGTAAGCCGTCTTATGAAGGCATGGGGAGTGTAGCCTTCCTGTTTGTTGCAATGAAGAGTGAAGAATTGATGTATCTGCGATGCATTAAATAAGCCGTAGCCTATTGCATTTATGCTATTTCGGGAGTATAATTTTCCTATAATAATTCCTCAAAGGAGACACAATATGAAATACAATTTCGACCCTATGTACATCATCGACTGTTTCAAGGAAATCGTCAACGTACCAAGCCCTGTCGGCTACTATGTCCAGATGAATCCTGTAATCGAAAAGATTGCGGCTCAGTTTGGCTATTCCGTAACTTACGACAACAAGAGCACACCTTACATCACAATCGAAGGCGAAGACAACTCCAAGACTGTTGAAATCGCTTGTCATCTCGACACAATCGGTATGATGGTAAAGCGCATCGACCCTAACGGTATGATTCGCGTCCGCAACACAGGCGGTGTCAACTGGCAGAGCCTTGAAGGCGAAACTGTAACTGTATTTACACGCGACGGCAGAGAATACACAGGTCTTATGGCTTGTCAGAGCCACTCTGTACACGTATTCGACGATGCACGCACACTCTCCCGTGACGAAAACACAATGATGATTATTCTCGACGAGGATATCAAGTGCGAAGCTGACGTACGCGCTCTCGGCATCCGTCACGGCGATATGGTTGCCGCTGACCCAAGATGCACTTTCACAAAGAATGGCTTCCTCAAGTCCCGTTTCATCGACGACAAGGCAGCTGTTGCATGTGCATTCACACTCCTCAAGTATCTCACAGAAAATAACCTCAAGCCAAAGTATAAGACAATCCTCGCATTCCCATATTCCGAAGAAATCGGCACAGGCGGCACGTACGTACCTGCTGAAGTGAGCGAATATATCGCTATCGATATCGGTCTTATCGGCCCTGACTACGACGGCAACGAGCATTGCGTCACAATCTGCTGCAAGGACAACACTTGCCCATACGATTATGAGCTTACAACACGTCTTGTAAACACAGCTGAAAAGATGGGCACAAACTTCGTGACAGACATTTTCTACCGCTACGGCACAGACGCAAGTGCGGCTCTCAAGGGCGGCAATAACCTCAAGGCGGCGGCATTCGGTATGCCTGTATACTGCAGCCACGGTGTTGAACGCACACACATCGACAGCCTTATCAACACAACAGAGCTTATGATTGGTTACGCGCTCGCAGAATGGGAAAAGTAATTTAATATAGCATAAAAGCCACTCGATTGAGTGGCTTTTGTTATATGCGGGACGTCGTGGGCGCCGTCCCCTACAGTTTAATGAATAATGAATGGTGAATAATGAAAAGTGAATGATTTCGGTATCTGCGATGCATCAGATAAAGCTCTCAAGCAAGTCTTCCCTTGCGTTAAATCTTCCCCTCTGTGCGCGGAGTAGATTTTCCATTTTTACGTGCTGATGTGGGCATCAGCCCCTACGTTTCTTCAGTGGGAGCAATCCCCCGCCCTACGGCAATACCATACCCATAAACATTAAAAAAGACTACCCGTATCGGATAGTCTTTTATTATTTTATTCAACTACAATCTGCTTTACGTTTGAAACGCTGCGCTTGCTGTTGCTGTCGCCGAATACTACGAGACGAACTTCACCCTCATCTTCCATAATATAAGCTTCTGTGCCTGCGATGATTTCATCGTAAGATACCTCTGCAAAATAAGAGTCGTCTGAAATAACAGTAACCTTATTATATGCCTTGAAGCCCTTGTTATTGAGAAGAGTGCCGAGAAGAATGCCTTCGCCTTCAACTTCGATTTCTTCGCCCTTGCCGTTTACACGCACGCCCTTGACTTCACCTGCTGTGATGTCGTCGAGAGTGATGGAAACCTTCTTGTCGCCTGCAGTAAGCTCAACGATGCCCGCTGCGATTTTATCGCGGTACATAACGTTGATACCTGCAATGAGAGCCACAGTAACGAGCAAAATCACGCCCACTGCCAACAATCTTTTGTTTTTCATTTTAATATTTTTCCTTATCTGATTACTTTTTTAACACGGCGCACAAGCTCTGCGCCCATAAGCCCGAAGGCAAATCCACTTATAGCCGACACCGAAAGATAGAGAAGGAGCACTATGCCCTTCAGATGAAAGACCAGCGTATTCGCTGTCAGTGCCGCCGAGACCGATGCCGCCATATTCATAAATACAACGCGTTCTGTCTGTGTGCAGTTTGTTTTCAGCAAAATCATACGGGCAAGGTCTGTCACAAGACCAGGCACAAAATAGCCAATCGGCATAAGCGCACCCATACTGCCCACTCTGCCCATGGCAAGGGCAAGACCGCCCTGCACAAGCCCCATAAGACTGCCCGACCATCTGACGCCCACAAGCTCAACCGCCACCACGATGAATACTGTGGAAAAGGCTGTGCTGATGCCGCCCGGAATGTGAAGGCTGTCTGTTATGATATTGGCAAACGGATTTATGATTTTCTTGACAAAAAGCCCCATCGTACAGCAAAGCGCCATAAAAATATAGGTTTTAAGTCTTGGTTTTTTCATATTCTTCAGGTGTATTGATGTTTCTCGCCATAGCTGTCATATCCTGAGGCAAATCACAGAAAACGACGTCCGCCTTGTCGAGCGCACGCATAATACGATAATTTTCCTCCCTGAGCTGAGCCTCAAAAACCTCCGCCATACTTCTGCGGTATACCGCAATCAGCGGATGAGTGCGTCCCTCGCTTACAGCGATGACGCCATCGTGATTTTCAAGCTTATCGAGAAGATACTGATACAATTCAGCCTTTACAAAAGGAGTATCGCAGGCTGAAACAAGCATAACGTCACAGTCTGTCCCTGCAAAAGCACCGTGCAGACCGCCTAACGGCCCACAGTCCTTGTAAATATCGTGTACGCGTCTGCACCATGATGGCACGTCGGCTGTGGTTTCCACGCAGGAAACAACTATGTCGCCCGCAAGCTTATTAAGCTCACGGGCGATATTTTCTGTGAACGTGACGCCTTCAAGCATGAGGCCGCCCTTGTGGACGCCCATACGGCTCGATTTGCCGCCTGCGAGAATGACACCGCTTATTTTCATATTAGTCTTCTACCTTGAGAGCGCCTGTTGGACAAGCTCTTACACATACAGGCTCAAGACCGTGTGCAACACGTACTGCACAGCCGTCGCACTTGACAGCCTTGCCGTTCTTGTCGAATCTGATAGCATCAAACTGACAAGCTTCGAGGCACTTCTTGCAGCCGTCGCACTTTTCGATAGCAGCTGTAACAACAAAGCCCTGTTCGTTCTTTACGAATACGTTGTGTGGACAAGCGTTGATGCAAGGAGCATCTTCACAGTGTGCGCAGCACTTTGTAACGTACTTTACAAGACCTGTGCGTTCAGAAGTATATCTTTCGTGGATACGTGGGGAAACTGCATCTGTTACAGTTTCATCATAGTGCTGGTCAATACATGCAACGACACATGCAAAGCAGCCGGAGCATAAAGTTTTATCGCAAGTTACCTTCATAACTATTCTCCTTTTTTCTCAAGACGGCAGCAGTATGACTTATAGCCTGGGAAGCCGGAAATAGGGTCAAGATATGTGTCGTCCATAATATAGTTGATATCTACGTCGCCGAGAGCGTGGTATACGTTTACAACGCCAGGGAGATTGGAAGATGTGATTCTTACTGTGATATCCATGCTGCCCATTGGAGTCTTGATGACAACCTCTTCGCCTTCAACCATACCGAGCTTTTCAGCATCGCTTGGGTGGATTTCAACGAGAGGATACTTTTCAAGGTTAGCAAGCCATGGCTGACGATAAGAACGGGAGTGGAAGAGATGAGGCTTTCTGCTGCCTGTTGCAAGGATGAGTGGATATTCATCCATTGGGAGCTTTTCTCTGAAGTCATGGAATACAGGCAAGCCTTCGTGGCCTTCCTTATCGCAGGATGCGATTACAGAAGAAACGAATTCAATCTTGCCGGAAGGAGTCTGAACCTTGAGGATGTCTTCAGTTGTCTTTGCAGGCATGAAGTTCTTGATTTCAACGCCCATTGGGTTAGCCTTGAGTTCTTCAAGTGTAACACCTGTTGGGGAGATAGCCTTTCTGAGGTAATCTTCGTGGTTGTGGATTGGTTCGTCGCCACCGATTACGAAGCCGAGCTTTTCAGCAAGAGCACAGATGATATCCATATCTGTCTTTGCTTCGCCCATTGGCTCAACAACGTGACCCTGATAGAAGAGAGTCTTGCCGCCGAGGACTTCAACCTGTTCTCTTTCGAGAGAGGACTGTACAGGAAGAACGATATCTGCATACTTGCAGGATTCTGTCATATAGATATCAGCATTTGCAACAAAGCCGATGCTTTCGAGAGCTTCTTCAACTCTGTCAACACGAGGCCACATGTGGTGGTTCATACCGAATGCAACGAGAGTTTCGATTGGGTATTCGCCCTTGCCGAGGAGATAGTCAGCAATCTTTGTAACCTGAATTTCATGGGAAGAAAGCTTAGCCCATGCTGGGAAGTCGTTATGGCTGAGGTCGTTTTCAGCGTCAACTCTCTTGATTTTGCCGTTAGGAGCAAATCTGCCCTTGAGCATAGCCATTGGGCCGCCAGGAGCAGCAGAGCCGCCCTTTACGCCGAAGGAGCCTGTGAGAGCGAGGAGAAGAGTTACAGCTCTTGCGTTCTGCACGCCGTTGATGTTATGTACAACAGGGGAAGCAGACATCTGGATTGGGCATGGCTTCATTTCGCCCATAAGACGAGCAGCTGCAATCATATCTTCCTTTGGAACGCCTGTGATAGCTTCAACCTTTTCAGGTGTGAATTCCATTACGTAGTTCTTGTATTCTTCGAAGCCGATTGTATATTTTTCTACGTATTCCTTGTCGTAGAGATTTTCTGTGATAAGCACGCGTGCCATACCGTGAGCGAGAGCACCGTCTGTGCCTGGGATTGGACGGAGGTGGATGTCAGCGTGTTCTGTTGTTGGTGTGCATCTTGGGTCGATAACAACGAGCTTCATACCGCGCTTGATGTTATTGAGAATCATGCCACTGCCGGATACGGAACGGCTGTGCATTGGGTTGACACCCCAGATGAAGTGTGCCTTGCAGTTTCTTACGTCTGGTGCGAGCATACCCTGGTTTGCACCGTAGGAGCTCTTTACAGCCATCATAAGAGCGTAAGCACAAGTACTGGATTCTGTACCGTAGTTTGGTGTGCCGTAGCCGTTTGCAAGCTCAGTTGCCTGAGGACGGAACCACTTTGGATGAGCAACGTAAATCATTGTGTGCTTTGCGCCCATCTTTTCCTTTGTTTCCTTCATCTTGTCAGCGATAGTTGTGAGCGCTTCATCCCATGTGATGCGTTCAAACTTACCTTCGCCGCGCTTGCCTACGCGCTTCATAGGATAGAGAAGGCGTTCAGGATTATAGAGAGCCTGCTTGAGAGCAGCACCCTTGGAGCAGAGCTTACCATTTGAGCCAGGAAGGTCCTTTGTACCTTCAACCTTGATAACCTTGCCTTCCTTCATGTATACGTCTACAAGACAGGAGTCGCCGCAGAAGCCGCAGATACCCTTCTTGATTTCAATGCCGGTTTCTTCGCCCGGAATTTTCGCGTCCATTAATGCTTTTACATCATAATTTTCCATTTAAGCACCTCTTTTGTCAAATAATTACGCTTATATAGTCATTGTACAACTTTATGGACCAATAGTCAATTTATTTTATAAATAATTTTAAATCCATATATAGACAAACCCTATAAAGACAGAGTCAGGAGATTTGAAGAAAGTTATATTGCCATACGACAGTTGTATTTGCTTCGCAATGATATATGCCTTCGACAAATTACGGTATCTGCGACGCATTTATTAAGGCGGGACGTCGAGGGCGCCGTCCCCTACAGTTTAATGAATGATGAATGGTGAATAATGAAAAATGAATAATTTCGGTGTGATAAATCACATTGAATAAATAGGAGAGCACAGAGATCCTCCCCCTACATCAAGAGCACAAGAGTATAACCGTAGGGGCGGGTTTCCATGCCCGCCCGCAAATTACATAAACCGCGTGAGATTCTTCACTGCGTTCAGAATGACATACATTATGGTAATTCTACACACAAAAAGGACTATCCTTGCGGATAGCCCTTTTAAACCATATAAGATTACTTAT
>JAFYNW010000399.1 GCA_017547995.1 Clostridia bacterium
GAAAAGCAGAATATGTTCGTATCCTTCAAGGGTATGACAGTTGAAGCTTCCGAAGGCGACGCAGCATTCCTCTACAAGTGGGATGGCTCCGGTCAGGAAGGCGACGACATCTACTTCAACGTTTCCCTCGATGGCACAACATACACATTCACAGTTGAATCCTACCTCACAGATTCCTCTACAGACGTTTACAAGGCTGCTCAGGGCCTCAACGTTGGCGACGTAATCGACATGGAAGGTTTCCTCTACTGGTACGAAGGTGTTAACCCACACATCACAGCTATCACAGTAAAGTAATTGAGTCCCCATTGAGAAATTACATTAAAAAATAATTTTACAAAGACCGTCCACAAGGGCGGTCTTTTGTGTTATAATGGAGAAAAGATATGTATGGTACGGCATTTATGACGTACCATATATTTAATCTGTGAACGAAGTTCACACCTCAACATTCGCACGGCGAATATATCACATTCCAAAGGAATATATCGCTCGACGAAGTCGAATATCGTGTGCGTAAGCACATATCACTTGCACCGTTGGTGCAAATTATAAAGGGGGATTTGTATGAAAAAGAAAATCATCTCAATCTTGCTTGTTATGGCGATTATTTTGCCAATGACAGCGGTTATGCCTGCCAGGGCGCTCGCCCCTGCACGCACGCCAATCCGCAGTCCATACTGGGATATTTCCACCATAATCAGGGAAATCGTCGACCAGACGGGCGCGCGTAACTACACAAACGACCGTGACAGAATCAAGGCGGTCTATGACTGGATTATCAAAAACTGTGACCGCACAGGCTCACAGGACACGATGTATATCGACGTCGAAGCACTCTATGCCCGTCAGGAAAGCGAAAGTGCTGCTCTCCTGTCCGACCTTGAAAACGGCAGAGCGGCATTGCGTACAGACTTTGAATACCCTTACGGCGGCGAGTATACAATGATATATTATCAGAGCCACTTCGGCACGGAAATGGCGCTCTATCGTGTAGGCAACTGCCTCCACTATGCCGCCCTCCTCAACCTCTGCCTTGATGAATTGGGCTATCCTACCTATATCATCGCAGGCGACCTTATTTCAAACGGCAGTCCTGTCGAGCACAAGTGGAATATGACCTTCATCGATGGTCAGCCGTATTGGCTCGATATCCGCACAGACCACGCAAGCTACGAAAGCCGCGGCAAGATAAGCTATAACTATTTCCTCAAGACAGACGATGCCGAATGGGCGAAAAAGCACGTGGAATGGTATCCTGAGGTGACAAAATACATCAGAAATCAGCACGCCATGGGCCGTGCGCCTTATATTTACAACAATATCGACTATACTCTCGTTCCTGCCCGTCAGTGGAGCAATAACTCGGGCTGGGCGGAAAATTATCTCTATCAGGCACAGGATGCCTCCCTTATCCCTGAAGTGCTCCAGGGCGCTGATATGACGAAGAATATCACACGTCAGGAGTTTGCCGCCCTTGCCGTAGCGCTTTATGAAAAGCAGTCGGGCAAGAAGGCAGAAATAGCTGAGGTAAATCCGTTTAACGATACGGCATCCGCCGACGTGCTCAAGGCATATAACTTAGGCATCGTCAAGGGCGTGGCCCTCGACAGATTTGCGCCGAATGAC
>JAFYNW010000400.1 GCA_017547995.1 Clostridia bacterium
GCAAGGTCGCCCTCATCGTTGCCGTAAAGCTCGTTATAAAGCTTGAAATCGTCAAGATTGAGGAATACGAGAGATATTGCATTTTCACGGCTTGCTTCAAAGTCCTTATTGAAGCGCTCGATGAAATATTTTCTGTTATAGATGCCTGTAAGACCGTCAATCTGTGCTTCTCTTCTGATTGTTTCATAGAGGGAAGCATTTTTCATCGCGATGGATGCTATGGATGCAGCTGATTCGAGGAATATAAGCTCGCCCTGGCTGTATGGCTTGTCCTTCATCTTCTTTGTGAAGAGACCTACGCCGACAAGCTCGTTTTCGCTGATAAACGGAACGATGAGCTTGATGCCGAGAGACTCAATCTGCTGCTTTTCTGTTTCCCACATAGCCTTATAGCTGACAGTCTTCTTGTAATCGTCATAGAGGACTGCGGCATTGTTTTTGAGAAGCCATCTGCAGAGCGGACTGTCATATTCGATGGACATTGTGCTTGCTCTGAGAGGGTCTGTCGATGCCTTCTGCTGATATTTACCGCTCTGTGCATCGTAGATAAAGATGAACGCTGTATCTGTATCGATATTCTTCTTGACAAGATCACAGAATGCACCGAGAACTTCGTCAAGCTCAAGGGTTCTCGAAACATTGCTGGAGAATTCCTTAACCTCTGTTTCGAGAGTTTTCTGAGCCTTTACAAACAGGTTGTTCATAAGCCGCTTCATAAGTGTATACACGATGATTGTGAACACCGAGAAGAGAACTGCAATGACGAGAGTCTTGACGTCTGTAAACGCACCGAAAAGATTATCGTAGAGTCTGTCGATAAAGCTGTACGACGACATGAGAATGAAGGTCGTAAGCGTTGCAGACACAAGATATGTGGACGAATTGGACGCCAGCTGAGTCATTGGGATGAGGCGCTTTTTATAAAGGGAATAATAAACGAGGATTGCATTTATCATGCAGGCAAACGTATCGTTTGGCAGGGATGACATAAACGGAATCGCGTCAATAATACTGCCGAGGAACATGATAACAGTACCCGCAATGAACGGATAGAACTGAGCAATGCTCATTTCACCTTCCGAAATGCATCTTCTGATAAGACGTATCATCGAAATGATGATTGCCACCGCAAGAACAACCACAAATGCCGATGGCCACTTTGTTGTAAAGCCAAAGACCTTTTCACCGTTCACGATAGTGATTTTCGGATGCTCCATAAATATGTGGAAGAAATTCAGCACTACGCAAATGAGTGTGAGCACTGTCCATACGCCCTTCAGGAAGAAGGCCTTCTGCTCTGTGAAGTGATGAGCGAAGTTATAGAGGAACAACGGCACGAGGAAGATACCCGTTATCGAGATATCGTACCAGAACGGCACGCCCGGATATACGTCGAGTCGCATAAGCAGCGAGCCTGTCGTCCACATCATAAAAGCTACGAGCAACCACATAAATGACTTTACAAGCTTTGTCTTTTTCGCCGTGAGGAAGGTCAGGAAAAGGAAGAGGTTGCAGAGCATGGATGCCAGAGGGACTATAATAAACAGACTTTCATTCAGTGACATCATACCTCACCCCCATTCCATTCTGCTATTCTGAGAAGCTCAATGATCTCCTCTTTCTTAGGATTTATCGTTCTGATAGATTTGCCGAATCTGTTTTTGTATTTATCTATTGTGCCGCATGGAAGAATCGTCACCTTGAGAGGGTCGATGCCAAGCAGCTTTTTAAGGTCGTTATAGTCGTGGTCAAAGTTTTTGAAGTATACGCTCAGGTGGTCCTTGATGATATTTGACGTAATCATCGATGAATGGACAGCCTCTTCGCTCATTTCAACGAGCATGTGCATATACGAACGGTTCTTTTCGTCATATTCCTTATATGCCGTGTAGAACTCAACACCCAGCTTGGAATATTCGATGACCTTGTTTATTGAGTTTTCTGTGATACGTGTGAAGCCCGCAATATCAATAACGGTAGGAATACGGTCGACGTATTCGAACTGTGGGATATCAAGCTCGTCATAAGGGTTCTTCGTACGGATACAGCGATACATATCCCCTACTCTGTATCTTACAAAGGCACCGCCCTTGAGGACTGTGATTACGATTTCGTAAAGCTGATTTGCCACGATTTCGTCCATTAAGTACGTAAGCGGAACGTACGAAGGGTCGTCAAGACTCTTGTACATTTCACTTTCAGGTATGAACTCATAGAAGCAGGCGTCAGGGAAAAATACCATGCCGTCCTTGCTCCAGGTTTCAGTACCGACGCAGGTTGGCTCTGTGCCGCCTGTGACTTCAAGAGGTCTTCTGCCCCAGAATTCTTCCAGTTCTTTTTTATAAAGGATAGTGTCTGTACCGACGCAGACGAATCCATCGATGTCGAAAAGGTCCTTCGGCTTGATATTGGAATTATCACGCTTGCAGGTATAAGCCGCACTTGCCGCCTTGAGCATCATTTTAGGTGTCATACCGACGAGGGATTTAAGACCTCCACCGCCGCCACTGGTGAAGCCCTGCTCTTCAAAGCGCTTACTGATGCTGTAGATAATACTGCTCATGCCGAAGAAAAGGTCAATGCCAACCTTGGATGCCTGCTTGAAGCCAACCTTGCTCTGCTGCGAGAAGGAAAGGCCCTTTGCTTCCTTGAGCGATGGCATAAAGTTCATATTGATTTCGCTGTCGATGAGCATTGGGAAGAGGCCTGTTGCATAAGGGAGCGGCGCGAGACCATAGAGAACGTTCTCGTTTGGCTTGACCTTGAAATGGCCCCTCTTATCGCTTGTCGACAGTATCATAGCTGCTATGATATTTGTCTTATACACCGATAACATCTCTTCTGTATAAGGCGCGACCTTTACAGGATGATTGCCACTTTCCCACGTTGTTTCGAGCCATACCGATGGCTTTGCAGGAAGTGCCGCTTCATTTTTAGGAAGCAGGATATCGGCATAATCTTCATACGTAGTCAGAGGGATTTCGCTGAGGAATTCTTTTACTGTTTTCGGTGTCTTACCCTTGAACAGACGCTGACCGAGCTCACATTTTGACATAAGGTCAATCTGTTCGATGAGCAGACGCTTCTGGATATTCATATACTCTTCCATCGAAAGATCGAGAAAAGAACAGTATTCTTCCCAGATCTGTTTCTGTGTATAGGAAACCAGCTTTTTTTCAAATCTCATACGACTCCCTCCTTTCCTGTTTTTGTTATGATAAATTATCTGCGAGGCACGAGAAACGGCACACGCTTTTTATAGTCATCGTATTTTTCAATTGTCTTCGGAAAGACGTATACGTCCTCCAGAATTATATATAAAAGATTGAGCAGGTTTACAGTAATTGTGAAACATACGGCTTGTCTGCTCATAAACGTTCCGCATACTGCAACATAGAACAAAAGCAGGAACCAGAAGCCCGGATGGCGGCATTTTTTATATGCGCCCGATTCGATAAGCGGAAGCTTGTCAGTCTTCTTATACGTTTCGTCAAATGGAAGTTCGAAAAAAAGCACCGCGCAGGTTTTCCACAATCCGTAAATTGCAATTACAACCAGCACGATATTTTCAGCCATGCAGCTGAGAATATCCATAACGGTTCTGCCTGACAAAAACGCCTGATATGAGCCGATGCCAAGAATGATTATCCCGACTGTAAACAGGTTGTTGAGTTTATTGTTGTTCCACAATATTTTATTGAGGTCGAACATCATAAACAAAACGAATGCTATCACAGCGAGCATCATGCGCGTTCCTTCTTTTTCATAAAGGCGATGCCTGTGCATCCGCGTCCGGAATAGATACCGATAACCGGACCGACGTGACCGATTACGACGTCGATATCTGCTCGCACTGCTCTGAGCTTTTCTTTGAGAGCATTTGCGCCCGATTCATTGCCTGCGTGGAATACGTAGCATCTGCTGAAATCCATATCGGCAAGATTCTTGTATTTTTCGACCACTTTATTGAGACCCTGCTCAAAGTTTTTCGCGATAGCTGTATTGGAAACTGTGCCTTCGTCAAACTTGAGAACAGGCTTTACCTTGAGCATATTTGCAGCAAGACCTGTAATCTTGCCTACTCGTCCGCCCTTGCGTGCGTTTTCGAGAGTATCCATAACAAAGTACACGCCGACGTTCTTTTTCATCTTTTCAAGAGTATCTGTGATTTCGTCGATATCAGCACCGTCGTTAATCATATAAGCCGCTCTGACAAGCATAAGCACAATTCCGAAGGATGCCTGCGCTGAGTCAAACACTGTAACTCTCGCTTTGTGGCCCTTTTCGTGGAATACGTCGCGTGCGATACATGCGGTCTGGTAGGAGCCGGACATCTGAGAAGTAACTGTTACGCAGAGAATCTCATCGTAGTCCTTATACTTTTCATAAGCCCCGACGAAGCTTTCGATATTAGGCTGAGAGCTTGTAGGAAGCTTCTCTTCTCTGTCCATTCTGTCATAAAACTGCTCGGCAGTAATTGTTTCACCACTGTAGAAAACTTCTTCACCGAAGATAACTGCATCAGCTATAACATGAATATCATATTTTTCTGCTATATTTTTTGGCATATCGCTGCCGGATTGTGTGATTATTTTAATTTTTTTCATATTTTTTACTGCCATTTCAAAGATTAACCATAGTGCTGGTCATATATAGTGTATTATACATTATTTTAAGTAATAAAGCAAGGAAAATAGCGTTTTTTCTGTATATTTTTTATCAATGAATTCGGATTTTTTACCAACATATCCCAAATGGCA
>JAFYNW010000401.1 GCA_017547995.1 Clostridia bacterium
ACCGCATAATCGAAGTGGTGTGGGGCTGGGATTTTGAAGGCGAAAGCCGTACTGTCGACGTGCACGTCAAGACCCTCAGACAGAAGATGGGTGAGATGAGCAAGTATATCGAAACAGTACGCGGTGTAGGCTACAGATTCGGGGAATAATATGAAAAAACGAATAAATATCAACTTCCTCTGCGTCTGTGCCATCGCCATCATTATGACGGGCATCTGCTTCGCTTTCGTATTCTACGAGGTCTTCACAGAGCAGATGGAGCGCGAGGTCCGTACGATTGCCGAGCTTATGGAGATGAGCTTCAATCTTGAGCCGGACAACGGACAGTATGCTGAAGAGGTCAAGCTTATCAATGACAGAATCCGCGTTACGGTTATTGATAATGAAGGTAATGTAAAGTATGACAGCTTTACCAGTGCCGTTGATATGGACAACCATATTGAGCGCCCTGAGGTCATTCAGGCGGCGCAGAATGGCTGGGGTGAGGCGAGACGATATTCGGAAAGCCTGGGCAACGAGACCTATTACTATGCCATCAGGCTCAACGATGGCTATATCCTCCGTCTGTCCGAAACAACCGACATCGTGAAGGACCTTTTCACGCGTGCCTCAGTTTCGGTAGCGTGTATCCTTCTGTTGTGTTTTCTCATTTCCAACCTCATCACAGGCAAGCTGACCGACCGTCTTATCGAGCCTATCAATACCATCGATATGGAAAACGACGTTTACAGCAGCTATGACGAGCTTGTGCCATTCGTCAATAAAATCCAGACGCAGAAGCGTGAAATTGTCACACAGATGCGCGATATCCAGAGCCGTGCCAATACGCTCAAATCAATTATGCAGAATATGCGTGAGGGCCTTGTGCTCATCGACGAAAAGGGTATGGTTGTCTCGGTAAACGACAGCGCCAAGAGGATTTTCGACGTGGACGACGGCATAATCGGCCGCAATATGTACAGATTATCCTCCAAACACGAAATCACAGAGCGAATCGCAGGCGCACTCAACGGCAAGTATAACGATATCGACCGCGAAACCGACGGCAAGATTTACAATATCTCATTCAGTCCCGTAAAGGGCGGCGGTGCTATCATTCTCTGCTTTGACATCACAGAACAGCGCGAGAGAGAAGGACTCAGACGTGAGTTTACAGCCAACGTCTCCCACGAGCTCAAGACACCGCTGACAACGATAATGGGCCTCTCCGAGCTCATGGAAAACGGAATGGTCATTCCGGGGGATGAAAAGGGATTTGCAGGCAAAATCAAGAATGAAGCAAGCCGGCTTCTCAGTCTCATCGAGGATATCATCAACCTCTCCGAAATCGAGGAAAGTGGTGTTGAGGCCGAAAAGAAGGATGTTGACCTTGCTGAGATTGCTCTTGAGGTCGAGCGTACTCTTTCGACTCACGCGAAAAACAACGGAATCACCTTTGACGTTTCGGCTCAGCCTGTCATCGTGAAGGGAAGCCGTCACATGCTCTATGAAATTATGTACAACCTTGCGGACAATGCCATCAAGTACAATAAGGAAAAC
>JAFYNW010000402.1 GCA_017547995.1 Clostridia bacterium
CCTTGACAATATTCCACAGCAGGTATAAAATTTATCCTATCAATACAAAAGGAGAAACACCATGGAAAAAGTAATCCTTATTTCAATAGACGGAATGCGTCCTGACGGTTTTTTGAACTGCGGAAATCCATTCATAAATGATATTATGGCAAATGCCACGTATACACTTGAAGGCAAGACGGTCTTCCCATCTGTCACACTTCCTTGCCATCTGTCCCTCTTCCATAGCGTACCGCCTGAAAGACACGGCATCACAACAAACACCTATATCCCGTTTGCCCGTCCTCTCAACGGACTTTTCGAACAACTCAAGCTGGCAGGCAAGACTTCGGCTATGTACTATGGCTGGGAGGCTCTGCGTGATGTGGCACGTCCGCTTTCGCTTAAATATTCAGCTTACATAAGCGCTATGGCCGAAGAACACGTTGACGACAGGCTGACCGACCTTGCAATCGACCGTATAAACAAAACCAAGCCTGATTTTGTATTTCTCTACATGGTGGACACCGATGAACACGGCGGTCACGGACATGGCTGGATGAGCGAAGAATACCTCGGTTGCATCAATAAGGCTATTGCCAACGTAAAGCGCGTATACGACCTTTTCCACGACGAATATACGATTATCATAACAGCCGACCACGGCGGACACGACCGCACCCACGGCACAACGATGGATGAAGATATGACAATCCCGATGTTCTATATCGGTCCTCGCTTTGAAAAAGGCAAGGTGCTTGAAAAATCATCCATTCTCGATATCGCACCGACAATCGCAACTATTATGGGCGTGCCATTCGCTCCTGAATGGGAAGGGGAGAGCAAAGCATAATGACAGTATTTCTGCCAACCCTTAATCAAATGGCGTTCCTCGTCCTGCTCATCGGCATAGGCTATATCATCGTCAAAACCAAAGCCGTGCCGGGCGAAGGGGCAAGCATACTTTCCAAACTTGAAAACAACGTATTCATTCCCGGTCTTGTATTGGGCACGTTTATGGAAAACTTCACCCTCGAGCGCTTCGGCACAGCAGGGAAGTATCTCCTCGTCGGTCTCGTTGTAATCCTCATAACAATGCCGATTGCCGTGTTTATCGCAAGAAAGTGCCACAAGGATGAATATATCCGGAAAATCTACACCTACGGCCTTGCATTCTCCAATTTCGGCTTTATGGGCAACGCAGTCGTAGCGGCACTTTTCCCGGACGTATTTATGGAATACCTCATTTTCGTCCTTCCATTCTGGACCTTCATCTACGTATGGGGCGTGCCAACCCTTCTTATTCCAATCAGAGACGAAAGCAAATCAAAGCTTGCAGGGCTGAAAAACCTTATCAATCCGATGTTTATCTCGATGATAATCGGTATGATTGTAGGCATAAGCAATATCCCGCTTCCGGGCTTCTTCACTTCGGCGGTATCATCCCTCGGCAGCTGTATGTCGCCTGTGGCAATGCTTCTCACAGGTATGACGGTGGCAAAGCTCGACATCCGCAAGACCCTTGCAGACAAGTCAATATATCTCGTGTCTGCTGTACGTCTGCTGATAATTCCAATTATTTCCATTTTTATCCTTAAGCTTATCCCTATGGAATACGGCCTTAAGCTGTGTACAGTCTGCTCGCTTGCAATGCCTCTCGGCCTCAACACAATCGTAGTCCCATCGGCATACGGCAAGGACACCTCGGTTGCCGCAGGCATGGCGCTTGTTTCCCACGTAGCCTCCTGCATCACAATCCCAATCATCTTTATGCTCTTTGCAATGGTGTAGGACAATCAAAACAAAAAAGCTCTCCACGTTGGAGAGCTTTTTCTATTATATAATCTTCAGTAATTCACGCAGGGCATATTCGATGCCGTCCTCGTTGTTGCTTTTTGTGATAAACTTCGCAACACTCTTTACAGATTCCTCGGCATTGCCCATAGCAACGCTGTTTGCGTAGCTTGACAGCATTTCAATATCGTTGATATCATCGCCAAAAACGGCAACCTCATCGGGAGAAATGCCCAGTGCATCGACAGTTTTCGTGGTGGACGTCAGCTTGGAAACCTTGTTGCTGCCAATCTGTATCGTCTTTCCCTTGTCGGTCAGATAAACGTGAGCGCGATTGCCGCAATACTCAGCAAAAATGCCGTACAATTCCTCGGGGAGAGGTCTGTCATTATCCACAAGGTGGTTATAATATATCAGAATCTTGACGATGGAATCGCTTGCAGGCTTATCTGTCGAAACAGCCATATCGCGCGATATTCCCCAAGGGTCAAGCAGAGTGTCAGGCAGATAGTGGTTGAAAAGATGCACTTCGCCCCTCGTCTGCATAGCAAAATGCAGGTCGGGATAATTCTTTACCTTATCTACGGCAAAGTCAACTATATCACCATCGAGAAAGGTGTAGTGAAAGCCGCCGTTTACCTGCTCGCAGGCACCGTTGCAGTAAATCCCGCCATCGAAAAGGGAAAACTCATCCTCACCCCAGCCAATCATTCTGCCTAAAAGGGGAGCACGGGCAGTGTTGAGAAA